>CAZNRY010000083.1:0-18131 GCA_964575675.1 uncultured bacterium | reverse complement strand
AAGGTCGCGAAGAAGAAGGCAAAGAAGGCGGCGAAGAAGCCGATCATGCCGATCCTGCCGCCCCTCTGAGAGAGCGGCATTCTCGCAACTTCTCGGGGGGGGCCTGTGAGAACGATCTCCTGGCCCCCCGACCTCTTCCTGGAGAAGGATCTGTGTTTCCAGGGGGGGAAAGGGGTTCCCCGCCATGTACGGATTATCAGAACGCCGAACCTCAGAAGGAAGATAGCCCGCTTCTTCGAAAATAGGTTACCGGCACTGACAACGATCGTATGGGCAGGGAACACCCTACATCGCAAAAACCGTATCAATGCGGCGAGGGGAGTGTCAATCTTTTTCAGAAGACTTTCGGTATACCGGCCCCTGCCTGGCCAGCGCCTAATTTGCTAGGGTCTAACCGATGCGCATCCTCGTAACGGGTGGGGCCGGCTATATCGGCAGTGTTACGACCGAGTTGCTCCTTTCCCAGCCGGATCCTCACGAGCTCCGTGTCGTGGATGACCTGAGCTGCGGCCACCGTGCCGCGGTTCCCCGTCCCGCCCGGCTCGACGTCTGCTCCACGTCCGACAGGGATCGGCTGCGCGCGATACTGGGCGAGTTTCGCCCGGAGGGGGTTCTTCACTTCGCCGCATCCAGTTTGGTCGGTGAATCGATGCGGGATCCCGGCCTCTATTTCAGAAACAACGTCGGGGGGATCGTGAATCTTCTCGACGCCTGCGTGGAGTCCGGCTGCAGGAAGTTCCTCTTCTCCTCCTCGGCGGCGACCTACGGTGATCCCGATGCGACGCCCATCCGGGAAGATGCTCCGACCCGGCCGACGAATCCCTATGGGCAGAGCAAGCTGGTATGTGAGCAAGTCCTCGAGTGGTATCGCAGGATCCACGGCATAGCGTTCGGCTCGCTTCGCTACTTCAATGCGGCCGGGGCGAGCGAGGCGAGGGGAGAGGACCACGCTGAGGAGACCCATCTGATCCCGCTGGCGCTTCGGGCGGCCCTGGGATCAGGACCTCCGCTCGCTGTTTTCGGAACCGACTACCCGACACCGGACGGGACCTGCGTCCGCGACTACATCCACGTCGTCGATCTCGCCGAAGCCCACCGCCTTGGCCTCGGCGAGCTGGAGGAGGGGGGGCGCCTCTTCGAAGGAGGGCAGGAGTCAGGTGGGGCGAAGCGGTTGATCCTGAACCTCGGCAACGGCTCCGGGTTCTCCGTTCTCGACGTGATCCGGGCCGTGGAGAAGGTGGTCGGGCGGAGAGTCCCTTGGGCGGCCGCGCCGCGGCGTCCGGGCGACCCGCCGCGTCTCGTCGCGTCGAGCGAGCGGGCCCGCGAGATCCTCGGTTGGTCCCCCAAGTTCGATTCGCTCGACGCAATCGTTGAGAGCGCCTTTCGGTGGATGAAACGCCACCCGGCTGGTTACGGGGATGGAGAAGCCTAAGAACCCGGGTGGGGAAGGCGACTTTTTCGGAAGTCGAGCCGGGTCCGGTCGATCGCACGAGGGAATGCGCCCGGTCCCGGCGGGCGCCGAGCCGCCTCAATCCGACCCTTCCTGGGACCCTGAGACGCGTTCCCTGGCCCCTCTCGCGGAGAGAATGCGTCCACGAAACTGGGCCGACATCCTCGGCCAGGAACACCTGACCGGCGAGAACGCCCCGCTCCGCAAGCTCTACGAGAATGGGCGCCTCTCCTCGATGATCCTATGGGGGCCTCCCGGTTCGGGGAAGACGACCCTGGCGATTCTCCTGTCCCATCTGCCCGGTTACGCCGCCGAGCGGTTCAGCGCCGTGCTCTCGGGGGTCCGCAACGTCCGGGAGGTCGTCGAGCGAGCCAAGGACCGCTGGCAGCGGGAGAAGGTCAGGACCGTCCTCTTCGTGGATGAGATCCACCGATTCAATCGCGCCCAACAGGACGCTTTCCTTCCACACGTCGAGAGCGGGCGGATCGTTTTGATCGGAGCGACGACCGAGAACCCATCCTTCGAGGTGATCCCTCCGCTCCTGTCGAGGTGCGCCGTATACGTACTGAGGCCGCTGGACGAGACGCATCTCCGGCTGCTTGGGACACGCGCGGTCGCCGATTCCGAACGTGGGATCGGGGACGCGCCGATGACGCTTTCGGATCCCGCGTGGGACGTCTTGCTCCGGCATGCCTCGCTCGACGCCCGCCGGCTCCTCAACACGCTCGAAATGCTGGCTGCCGCGACCCCGCCGGACGCCGACGGCGTCCGCAGGCCGGACGCCGCATGGACCGCGAAGGTCTGCGAACGCGCGACGGGGCTCCCGCTCGGGCGCGAGGAGCACTTCGACATCATCTCGGCGCTCCATAAATCGCTTCGTGGCAGCGATCCGCACGCCTCGCTCTACTGGCTCGCCCGCATGCTCGAATCGGGCGAGGATCCGCGCTACGTCGTTCGGCGGTTGATCCGCTTCGCGTCGGAGGACGTGGGACTGGCCGATCCCGCGGCCCTTCACCATGCGAACGCCGCCGCGGCGGCCTATCAGTTCATCGGCTCGCCGGAGGGGCATCTGGCCCTGGCCCAGCTCACGCTCTATCTCGCGATGTGCCCCAAGTCGAACTCGGTGTACGCGTCCTACGCCCGCGCGGCGGCGATGGCCCGCGACCTTGGTCCCCTCGGGGTTCCGCTGCGGATCCGCAACGCCCCGACCGCGCTCATGGCCCATCTCGGGTTTGGGGAAGGGTATCGGTATCCGCACGCCTCGACGGGGCACTGGATCCCGGAGTCGTATTTGCCAGACGGGATCCCGGCCTCGGAGAGTCGCCCGTACATCCCTTCCGACGAGGGACGCGAGCCGGAGATCGTCAAGGCGCATCGGCGAAGAACGAGGGGATTCTACGATCGGTCTGGGAAGGACCCGGCCGGGGACGGTGAGGAGACGAAGCCGGCCGGCTCCGGGCCCGATCACTAAGGGCGGAGGCAGGCCCTCGGCTCTTGCCAGATGACCCTCCGGTCTAGTAGCCTCACGATCTACGTCTTGGGCTCCGTGTCCCTATCGTCTAGCCCGGCCTAGGACTCCACCCTTTCAAGGTGGCAACACGGGTTCGAATCCCGTTGGGGACACCATGCTCTCCTCTCTTCCCCATTCCTTGCCCGCGTGCTGGACATCCCCGTCGAGATGCCCGAGAATCGTATCGGCCGAAAGGGGGGAGCATGCGAACCGCGTCGATCTTCGGTCTTCTCGCCGTCTCGGGATTGATCCTGGCAACCCCTTCGATCGCCTGCCGCTTCTGGGGGTTGGTCGGCGGCGACTACCCCCCGGATCTGATCGCCGATCAGATGGTCGATGGGACCACCGCCAGTCTCCTGCAGCTTGCCGACACCTACCGCAACGGGTGGGGAATCGCCTACTTCCTTCCCCCCGAACAAACGCTCCCGCTAAAGGGTCCGCTTTGCAGGCGGGGCGGACCGCCCGCGAATCATCACGGCGAACCGGAGTTCGGTCTGGCGGTCGAGGAGATGGAGCTCATCCGGCCGAAGGCGGCGCTGGCCCACATCCGCCGCTGCAGTACGACCCCGTGTGGAGTTCCCGATCCCCATCCGCTGCAGCATGAAGGAATGGTCTTCGCGCACAACGGGACGATCCCTGACTCGATCCTGATCAACCTCCTGACCGGTGATGACCCCGACTATCTGGACGAGAACCCCCTCGACTACTCCGGGGACTTCCTCGACTCCGAGCTCTATTTTCACTACCTCCTGAAGTACGCGCACAAGCATCCGGAGATCTCCCGGGCGGAGGCGCTCCGAAGGGCCGTCGGCGGTCTCGCAGGCCTCACGACGGGGCGTCTGAACTTCGTCCTGACGGCCGGCGACACCCTCTTTGCCCTTCGCTGCGCGAGGTCCGACACCGGCGATCCGGTCCGGTACTATCCAGCCTCCCGCCCGCTCTCGCCATACTGGATCGCCGCCTCGACGACCCTCGGCTCGCACCCGCGGGCCTGGGCCGATCTCCCCGCTCGCTCGCTCGCCGTTTTCGTTCCCGGGCCGCCTCCGCAGTTTCTCTCGATCGACGCGGACACGACGGGGACGTCCGGCATCGGGGAGCCGCCGGCGCCTGCCGCGATCGGATCCGCTCGTCCCAACCCGGCGAGCGCCTCCGTCTCAATTCCGATCTCCGCCGCGAACGGCGAGGCGCCGGCCTCCATCGAGGTCTGGGATTCGCAAGGGCGGATGATCTGGCGAGACGGACGGCGGTGGGTCGGGACCGGGCCGCAGGCCTTGGTTTGGGAAACTCGCGATCAGGCGGGCCGGGCTGTCGCGCCGGGGATTTACTTCTGCAGGGTCAGGGTTGCAGAGACATTCCGCGAGCAGCGGGTCGTAATTGTACGCTGATGCCGTTTCATAATGTCTAGCGCCCCGCTTCCACCTCTAGTTTCCCGGAGCGCGATCGCCTCCGAGAAGTGAGATTGCGCCGAATCGTGATCACGGCGGTGGAGGGCCGCGACGCCGAGATTGTTCAGACAGAGGGCCGTTCCTCCCCGGTGCTTCATCTCTCGGCGGATCCGCAGACTCTCCTCGAGGCACGCCCCGGCGCTTGCATCGTCACCCTGCTTCATAGCCACGTGGCCGAGGTTGTAGAGGCTCCGCGCGATTCCCGGCCGGTCCCCGAGATTGCGCAGGATCGATAGGCTCTCCTCGTAGTAGGCACGGGCCTGCCTGTGATCGCCGAGGGCGAGGGAGATGTTGCCGAGATTGTTGAGAGATCGCCGATCTCCCGCCGGATGGCAAGGCTCTCGGCCAGGATGCGGGCGACTGGCGGGTGGGGAGAGGAGGAGGGGTTCGTTCCTCAGGCCGACCACACAAACGCTGATCGTGCCAGTTCCATCGGGTATCGTGGAGTGGCCCGGCGTCTTTGGGGCCCGCCCTTGCAATCCGGTGAATGGGCGATCGGCCGCTCGGCGCGGGAACCCAGCCCGGGGAGTTCACGCAGGGTCCGGAGGGTCGATGGATCATCTGCTCGTCCGTGCGGTCCGGCGGGAGTTGAAACGCCGGGCCAATCCGGACAAGGCCGCGCCGATGCGCGCGTACATGAAGTCCGCGATGCCCTACCTCGGCGTCATGACGGCCCCGCAACGCGAGGTCTGGCGCCAGGTCTTTGCTCGGCATCCCCTCGGCGACTTCGAGCAGTGGAGGCAGCTGGTCCTCCTCCTCTGGCGCGACGCGACCTTCCGGGAGGAGCGCTACGCGGCGATCGCACTCATTGGACGAAAGGAGTACGCGAGCTTCCGGACAATGCGGGCTCTTCCCATCTATGAGGAGATCGTCACCACCGGGGCCTGGTGGGACTTCGTCGACGCGGTGGCCACCCGCTCTCTGCGGGAACTTCTCGAGCGATACCCGCGGACGATGAAACCCCGGATGCTGGCATGGGCCCGCTCGCGCAACCTCTGGAAGCGGCGCGCCGCCATCCTCTGCCAGATCGGGAGGAAAGAAGCGACGGACCTCGATCTGCTCTACGATTGCATCCGGCCCGCCATGCACGAACGGGAGTTCTTTCTCCGCAAGGGGATCGGCTGGGCGCTGCGCGACTACGCCTGGACGGATCCCAGGGAGGTCCGGAGATTCGTCGCCGAGCACGCGGATGCCTTGAGCGGACTGAGCAGACGGGAGGCATTGAAGAACATCTCCGGTCGCAGGCGCTAGGCAGATACGCGACGGGCGGGGAGGGAGGTTCACCGGTGGAAGAGTCGAAGAGCCAGGGGTTGCCAGCGTCTGACGCGCACCAGGATCTTGTCTTCCGCGAGCTGATGAGCTATCGCATCCGGGACATCCTCCTCGTATCCAGCCCTTACGACTCCTACATCCTCCAGGAGGACGCCTTCCTGGGGGAGAGCCTCGACGCCGAGTACCTCCAGCTGAACCTCAGCGCCGCCCCCAGGATCGTGCAGGTCTCCACGGGGGAAGAGGCCCTGGCCCTCCTGGAAGAGCGCCCGATCGATCTCGTGATCACGATGGCGCGATTGGGGGAGATGGCCGTTCACGATTTCGGTCGCGCGGTGAAGGAGAAGCGTCCGGGACTGCCCGTCGTGCTCCTCGCCTACAGCCCCTCGGAGGCCGCCCGCCTGAAGGAGGGCGCGAACCAAGACCACATCGATCAGGTCTTCGTCTGGCGGGGCGACGTGCGGATTTTTCTCGCGATCATCAAGTACGTCGAGGACCGGCGCAACGTCGAGCGGGACACGGAAATCGCAGGCGTGCGCGTGATTCTACTGATCGAGAACTCCGTCGCGTTCTACTCCTCCTATCTTCCCCTGCTCTACACGGAGTTGATGCGACAGAATCAATCCCTCATGGCCGACGGGGTCAACGCGATGCAGCGGCTCCGGCGCATGAGGGCGCGACCGAAGATCCTGCTCGCCGAGACGTTCGAGGAGGGATGGGAGCTCTTCGAGAAGCACCGCCGCTATGTCCTCTGGATCATCTCCGACGCGAACTTCCCATTGAAAGAGGCCGCGCATCCCGATGCAGGCCTCCAGTTCGTGCGGCGCGTGAAGGAATCGGACGCCGACATGCCGGCGCTGATCCAGTCCTCCGATCAGGAGGTCGCCTCGCGCGCGAAGCATCTCGGGGCAAGCTTCGTGAACAAGCAGTCGCCGCGGCTCCTGGAGGAGGTGCAAGGGTTCATCCAGACGAGCCTCGGGTTCGGAGACTTCGTCTTCGTTCTTCCTGACGGGGCGGAAGTTCTCCGGGTCCCCGATCTGGCCGCGATGCCGCGGGCCCTGCGGCAGGTCCCGGAGGCTTCGCTGCGCTATCACGCCGTCCGGAACCATTTCTCGAACTGGTGCATGGCCCGGACGGAATTCGCCCTCGCTGCGAGGCTGCGCCCGGTGAAGGTCTCGGAGTTCGCGAGCACGGAAGACCTCCGCGGTTACCTCGTCGACGCATTCAGCCGGCTCAGAAGCGATTCACAGCGGGGCGTCGTGGCCGAGTTCTCCCGGGCAGATTTCGACGAGGCGAGCGTCTTCGGCCGGATCGGCTCGGGGTCCATGGGAGGAAAAGGCCGGGGACTCGGTTTCGTCAACGCGATGCTGCCCCAGATCGAGGCGCGCGGAATCGCAGAGGGGGTCAAGATCCTCATTCCGCAGTCCGCGGTGATCGGCACGGGCGTCTTCGACGCGTTCATCCGGGACAACCATCTCTCGGGGATCGCCCTGTCGGACGCTTCGGACGATGAGATCGCCGAGGCCTTTCTCGGGGGCCGCTTCCCCGATCCGATCCTCGAGGACCTTCGCCTCTTCGTGGCGCGGATCCGCTATCCGCTGGCCGTCCGGTCATCGAGCCTGCTCGAGGATTCCCATGAGCAACCCCTCGCGGGGATCTACCGCACCTATATGCTCGCCAACAATCACGAGGACGTCGGCACGAGGCTTCAACAACTCTGCGCGGCCATCAAACTCGTCTATGCCTCCACCTTCTTCCGCAACGCGAAGGCCTACCTCTCAAATACTCCCCACCGGATGGAAGAGGAGAAGATGGCCGTTGTGCTCCAGCGGCTCGTGGGGAGGCTGCACGGCAGCCACTTCTATCCCGATTTCGCCGGCGTGGCCTGCTCGCACAACTTCTACCCCGTGCTCGGGATGCTTCCGGAGGATGGCGTGAGCCTGGCGGCCCTCGGCTTCGGCAAGACCGTCGTGGACGGAGAGCGCGCGATCCGATTCTCGCCGGGGCGCCCCCAGAATCTTCCCCAGATGTCCAGCACCGCCGATGTCCTGGAAAACGCCCAACGCGAATTCTACGCGTTGAACGTGGAACGCTCCGCCGTGCTTCCTGTGGCCGACTCGGAAGGGGCGCTCGAGCGGCTGGGGCTGGAGGTCGCGGAGGCGCACGGCACGCTCGACGCCGTCGCCTCTGTCTACTCGCCCGACAACGACGCGCTCTACGACGGTCTCTCGCGCCCCGGGATCCGGCTGGTAACCTTCGCGCCGATCCTGAAGAGCGACGCATCGCCCTTCCCCCGGATACTTTCCCACCTGCTAGCGATCGGAAGCCGCGCGATGAGCTGTCCGGTTGAGATCGAGTACGCCGTGGATCTCAAACCCGAGTCGGGCGGCCCGCCGGAGTTCGCATTTCTGCAGATCAGGCCCATGGTGGTCGGAGCGGCCGCGAACGACATCGACGAGGTCGTCGCGAGGGCGGAGCCGGGCGCCGTGGTCTGCACCTGTTCCCATGCCCTGGGCCAGGGGAGGATCCGCGGGATCCATGACGTGGTCTACGTGAAGCCGAGCGCGTTCGAACGAGCGGAAACCGGACGCGTCGCGGCCGAGCTCGGCGTTCTCAATGCCCGTCTCGTGAAGGCTAACAGGCCATATCTCCTCGTCGGACCCGGGCGGTGGGGAACTTCGGATCCGTGGCTCGGGATCCCGGTCGAGTGGCATCAGATTTCGGCCGCCCGGGCGATCATCGAGACTGACTTGGGGGATGTCCCGGTGACCCCCTCGGAAGGGACCCATTTCTTTCAGAATCTGACATCCCTCGGGATCGGCTACTTCAACGTGCACAAGGGAGAGGGAGGGGGCTACGTCGATCACGCGTGGCTGGGTGGCTGCCCGGCCGAGGAGGAAGGTCGCTACCTCCGGCACATCCACACAGACACCCCCCTCGATGTCTGGGTGGACGGACGCTCGCGCCGCGGCGTCGTCCTGAAGGGCGGATCGGGGACATAGGCCGCCCCGCGGTGTGGATCGGCCGAAAGATCGAAGCCCGGGTCGGCGCGAGGCCGACCCGGGCTTCCGCTTGCTCGTCTCCCGGCTCTTGCTAGACGACGCCCTGATCGAGCATCGAGTCGGCCACCTTGATGAAGCCGCCGATATTCGCGCCGGAAACGTAGTTGATGAAACCATCCTGCTGCTTGCCGTACTTCACGCAGGTGGCGTGGATACTCTTCATGATCCCGTGCAGGCGCTGATCGACCTCCTCGCGAGTCCAGGAGAGGCGCAGCGAGTTCTGCGACATCTCGAGCCCGGAGGTGGCGACGCCTCCCGCGTTCGCAGCCTTGCCCGGACCGTAGAGGATCTTGGCCTTCAAGAAGACCTCGATTCCGCCCGGCTCGGTTGGCATGTTCGCACCCTCGGCCACGCACTTGCAGCCGTTCTTCACGAGGGTCGCCGCGTCGTCGGCGTTCACCTCGTTCTGGGTCGCGCACGGCAGAGCGATATCGCACTTCACGCCCCAAGGCCGCTTGCCTTCGTAGTATTCGCACTTGTACTTCACCGCGTACTCGGAGATCCGCCCGCGCTTCTTCTCCTTCAGGTCGATCACGTAGGCGAGCTTCTCGGGGTCGATGCCGCTCGGATCGTAGATCGTGCCGTTGGAATCGGAGAGGGTGATCGCCTTGCCGCCGAGTTCGTTGACCTTCTGGACGGCGTACTGGGCCACATTCCCGGACCCGGAGACGGCGACCGTCTTGCCCTTGAAGCTCTCCTCGCGTGTGGCAAGTTGCTCCTGCGCGAAGTAGACGGTTCCGTAACCGGTGGCCTCGGGACGAATGAGGCTGCCGCCCCAATTCAGACCCTTGCCGGTCAACACGCCGGTGAACTCGTTGCGAAGCCGCTTGTACTGGCCGAACATGAAGCCGATCTCGCGGCCGCCAACGCCGATGTCACCGGCGGGCACGTCGGTGTTGGGGCCGATGTGGCGCTGCAGCTCGGTCATGAAGCTCTGCGCAAACCGCATCACCTCAAGATCGGATTTTCCCTTCGGATCGAAGTCCGAACCGCCCTTCCCGCCGCCCATCGGCAGGGTCGTCAGGCTGTTCTTGAATACCTGCTCGAAGCCCAGGAACTTGAGGATTCCCAGGTTGACCGTCGGGTGGAAGCGGAGCCCGCCCTTGTACGGACCGATCGCGGAGTTGAACTCGACCCGGTAGCCCTTGTTGACCTGGATCTGCCCTTTGTCATCAAGCCACGGGACGCGGAAGAGGATCACGCGTTCGGGCTCGATGATCCGCTCGGGGATCTTCGCTTCGAGGTAGTGCGGGTGCTTTTCGACATACGGCCAAATCGATTCGATGACCTCGTGGACCGCCTGGTGGAATTCTTTCTCCCCAGGATTCTTTGCGACCACGTAGTCCATGAAAGACGCTACAGAACTCGCCATCTTCCCATCCTCCAGTTACATCCCATCCCGGCCGTCAGCCGGGTCCCTCGTGGCAACCCGACCATTCTCCCCGAGGAAGTGACTGAAAGCAAGGGCCGATGCGGAAACCGGCACGGGGCGGCATCCTTCCGCCTTGGTGGTGGGCCGTGGGCCGCGGGCTAGGCGACGTCGCGCTCGGGGACCCGCATCGAGAGGCGCCGGGGCATCCATTCGGCCGGATTCCGATGCAGCCAGTAGGAGACCTTGTCGAGAAACTCTTGCCGGCGGATCGGTTTGGCGAGGTAGTCGTCGCACCCCGCCTGCAAGGTGCGTTCGGCGTCCCCCTGCATGGCCCGGGCCGTTAGCGCGATGATCGGCACATTGTCGAAGAGCGGATCTTGAATGATTCGCCAGGCCGTCTCGTAGCCGTCCATGACCGGCATCATCATGTCGAGGAGGAAGATGTCCGGTCTCTCGCTCCGCGCGCGCTCGAGCGCAAGGAGGCCGTTCTCGACCAGGATCGGGTCGAAGCTAGCGCTCCGAAGGATCGCCCGGAAGACGTACTGGTTCGTCGCGTCATCTTCCGCGACGAGAATCTTGATCGTCGACGATTCGGCTGCCATGTCGTTCATTTCTCCTTGCTTGCCTTGTGGCGGGACGCACCTCACGCAGCGCGGGGCACATCGATCTCCTCGACTCCCTGGGCCTCCGCCGACTCGACCTGCAAAATGACCTTGAACCGCGACCCTCGTCCCAGCGTGCTTTCCACCGTGATCGCGCCGCGCATCATCTCGGCGAGCCGGTGCGAAATCGTCAGCCCCAGACCGGTTCCGCCGAATCGGCGGGTCGGCGAGCCGTCCGCCTGGCGGAATTCCTGGAAGATCGTCCGGAGATTCTCGGGGGCGATCCCGATCCCGGTGTCCCTGACCGTTATCGACAGCTCCCTGCACGAGGAATCGACCGCCGCCTCCGCCTCGACATACCCCCGCTCGGTGAACTTGACCGCGTTGCCGAGCAGGTTGACGAGGATCTGGCGGACCCGGTCGGTGTCCATGCGGACCTTGGGTCCCTGTCCGACACGGATCCGAAGTTCCAGCCCCTTGGCCGCCGCGAGGGGCTGCATCTCGATCGCGGCCCGCCTGAGGTCGTCCAGGATGTCGCACTCGACGGGATGAAGCTCCATGTGTCCCGCTTCGATCTTTGATAGATCGAGCACGTCGTTGATCAATCGGAGGAGCCCGCTGCCGCTGCGATGGATCATCGTGACGTGCGAACACTGCTCTTCGGTCAACTCCCCCGCGATCCCGTCCTTCATCAACTCCGAGAGGGCAAGGATCGCGTTCAACGGCGTTCGGAGCTCATGCGAGACATTCGCCAGAAACGAGCTCTTCAGGCGGCTTGCGTCCAATGCGCGCTCGGTCTGCATCTCGAGCGCGATGTTCTTCTGCCGGAGCTCTTCGGTTCTTTCCCGGATCCGCGCCTCGAGGTTCTGGTTGGTGCGCTCGACCTGGCGGCGGGACTCCATGAGATCCCTGCTCATCGTATTGAAGGTCTGCGCGAGGATTCCGACCTCGTCATTCGGGTCGATCGAGAGCGGTTCGTCGAAACGTCCGGCGGCGAGGCCCTTCGCGGCCTCGGTGAGCTGGAGCATCGGGGTCGTGAGACGTTTGCCGAGCGTGTGGCCGATCATGAGGCTCGTCGCTGAGATCACGATGGTCATGAGCAGCAAGATCAAGACGCTCGTCTTGAGAACCTGGCGCGTCTGGTCGAGCGCGTATCCAATGACGAGCTCGCCGATCACCAGGTTTGAGGCGTCGCGGATGGGGGCGGTGGCCACCAGCATGCCGGGTATCTGCCTGACGCCGCTCCCGCCCTGATACGTGTGCAGAAAGGTCGAAAGGGGGAGTTCGCCCATCGTCAAGAACGGTTCGTCATTCGGTCGGATGATCATCGCGAAGCGGACCTCAGCGATGCCAAACAACCCGGAGAGGCTCTTGTGGACCGAAGCCGGCGCGTCGAAGTCCAAACCCGCGGCCACATCGTGCGCCGAGACCTGGGCGAGCGAGAGGAGGGATCGCTTTGCCTGATCGAGTGTGACCGATCGGAGTTGGAGACTCGTGGAGATCCCGAAGAGAAGGCATGCGCCCGTGGTCACGCCGGCGATCGCCATGAGCAGCTTTGCGCTGATCGACCTCTTGCGTTTCTTGCTCACCGGTGCTTCTGCCTCATGCCCTCTTTCCGATCCGCGATCGCGTGCATCGAGCCGGCCGCAAAACGGGTGGAGTCGTGGACGCGAGCCGCTCCCTGAAAGGCCAACGGCTGCAGGAAACCCAAGTTACCTATCGGCCCGCCACGTCCATCCCTTTGATGAATCGTGCCGAGAGGGGTCACAGTCATAGTTGCTGCGGGGCGGCTCCGCCATGTGCATGTAACGTGTGGCATAGCAATGTGTTATTATGGGTCGTCGGACCGTTTCTCGGACATCGGCGGCCATGGGTCGCTTCTGAGGGAGCCGCGCATGAGCGACATGCTCCGGCGAGAGGGGAACCGTCCCTGAAGCCCCGCCGGCGGCTGTCGATATTAAGGGTGCCGGGGCCGTCATTCTTGGCCGGATCGACGGTTCGCGAAATCGGGCGGTTGCGGAATCTCCAAGCGGACAACGGGCCACGTTCCCGGATTTCGGGACTCCGGGTCTTGACGGCGAGACCGCCGAACTCTATCTTGCGCCGAAAGATGCATCGCGACGCCAAAGACAGGAGAACAGAAGAACCATGTCCGATCGGAACCGGAAACCAGGCCGCGGCCCGCGCCTGGCGCTCGCCGTGTTTTTGCTCTTGGGGGCGCTGGCTGTCCTCTTCATGGTCCGTCGGGACCCGGAGCCGGCCTCTACCCTTCTTGGGGCGGAGCAATACCTGAACCTGGCCCGCCTGTCGAAAGCGGATCTCGACGCCACCGTGACCTATGAGCAGGCCGTGAGAAAGGTCCGGGACGCGCGCTCGGCCATGATGCTCGAGTATGGAAAGCCTGCCTTCCTCCGGAGCTACGGCGAAACACGGCGTCTCCTGCTCGAGGGGCACCGCCTGACGGCCCAGGCTCTTGAGGAAGCTCGCACGGAGATCTCGAAGCGCGAGGCACGTTTGCAAGACGAGATGACCCAGATCCGCGCCGATGCATCGGAGGTCCGGGATCTCCTCCTCCGTCTTCCTCCCCGCTATCAGCGGGCGTTGCGCCACGTGGTCTCCGCGGAAAGCCGCATCACCGCCGCCGAGGCCAAGCTTTCATCCCGCGAGAGCCGGGATGCCCTCGATGAGATGCATGTGGCGCGGTCGGAGGTGAGTCTCGCGTTGCGCGACGTGCGGGGTCTTCTGATCGACTTCCTCGGACGCCGCAGCGAATGGACGGCCGATCTCCGTCGCACGCTCGAGTGGTCCCGAACCACGGGCGGCACCGCCTTCATCGTGGACAAGCTCAACCACAAGGGCCACCTCGTTCGCAACGGCCGGAGTCAGGAGACGTTCGCCCTCGAGTTGGGGCCGGGATGGCTTGACCGAAAGATTCGCGAAGGGGACCGGGCCACGCCCGAAGGGCGCTATCAGATCGTGCGAAAAAAGGGAAACGGGCAAACCCGCTACCACAAGGCCATGCTTCTCAACTACCCGAACGACGAGGATCACGTGCGATTCCGCAGGCTGCGCAATAACGGGATGGTTTCGCGCGGCGCGCGGATCGGGGGGCTGATCGAGATCCACGGCGACGGCGGCAAGGGAGAGGATTGGACCTTTGGGTGCATCAGCCTCCGCGATCGCGACATGGATCGCGTGTTCGGCAACCTCGCGGTCGGCTCGCCCGTGACGATCATCGGCGTTTGGGAAGAACCGGCATGGCTGACGCGGCTCCTCGAAACGGCGAGCCGGTGAGTGACGCGGATCGCGCCCTTCATGCACTCCGCCAAAAACTGGATTCTGCAGAAGCTGACCTTCGCGGGATGGGTTATCAAACCGATCGTTGCGTGAGCCCCCCCGGCGCTCATCTCGGAAACCAGCGGTTCGGCGGGGAGATCCTTCTTCTCGTCCTCTTCGGCAGGGTCATGACGCAGAGCAACGATGCGACCATCGAGTTGGCTGCGGGCGACCGCCTGCACGTTCCTTCCGGCGTGCCCTTCACCCTGCGGGTCGAGGGGGAGACATCCGCCTACTGGATCCAGGCCTTTCGACCCGATCCGACCGACGGGGAATGACCGAATTCGATGAGTCGCGGCGTGGGCGCTCGGCGCTTGCCGCCGCCCGGGTCCAGGGTTAGCGTCTCTCATTGATGCATTCCGTGCGCAACAAACGCAGGGTGCGCCGCCTTCTCACGGCCGCTCTGGCTGTTTTCGTCGCCGTGATCGCTGCTGCGGCGATCCGCGCTTCCCTCCTTCACGGCGCGCACCGGCTCCTGCGACGCTGGGAGCAAGGCGTTCTCGCCGGCTCCCCGATCGAGGGGACCGGACCTAGGATCGCCCCCCGCTGGCCGCCGCAGGCGGAGTGGCGAGACCTCCGATGGAGGTTCGGAAGCAACGGCGCGATCACCTGCGGCCGCCTTCGCGTCCAGCTTCTTCCGTCGTCCCTGCTCCGCGGTGGGCTCTTGGTCGGGGGAATCGAGCTCGACACGCTCCGCGTCGTTGGGCGGCCTGATCTCGACGCGTGGGCGTCCCGGCTCTCCCGGGCCGCCGCGGAACGTCCGGTCCCGGGTTTGCCCGGACGCCCGGATCCTCACGCCGTGCGACTTTCCGTCCGCTCGCTCATTTTCGGTTCTTCCACGGCAGGGCCGATTCAAGTCGAAGGATGGAGCTGGTCGCCGGGCGCCGGTCGATGGAGTCTGCTCGCCCATGCTCGAGCGGATGGTGGCCGGACCATCGAGGTGAGCGGCCACGGCGTTGAAAGTCCCGGCCGGCGGGAGGGCGCCGTGGGGATCGAGCTCGCCCCCGGGCGGACGGTGCGCTTGGATTGGATCGGGGGCGGGGACGGTGAGCCGTCCTCGCGGCTTGCGGTGGATGACGACGGCATGCTCCTCGGGGTGGTCCTCAGTCCGCTCCCCTTGGTTGGTGCGATTTCCCCGCGGGGGCGGATCGGCTTGAGTCTCGGTCGGGTGGCTGGACGTTCGGCGGAGGGGGAAGTGCGAATCGAGGGGCTCGAGGCGCCCCTTGGCGCGAGAAGCTCGTTGCGACTCGAGGGACTAATCTGCGTCAAGGACGGAAGGGCTTCGCTCGAGGGCTTCCGGATCTTCTCGGATCGAACCGATATTCTCGTGACCGGCGATCTTCCACTGGCCGCCGGTCTCCCGCCGGGCCGCTTGGGACTCGAGGGTGTCTGGGAAGGACACCGGCTCGCGGCGGAAGGGAAATTCGTGGTCGCAGCGGATTCTGCCGAATGGATGCCGACCGGCATCCGTCTGGGCGGCGCCGCGGCGGGCCCGGGCCGCCTCATCTGGTTCAGCCCATCCGGATCCTCATTCCCCGCGGACGGCCGATTGCGGGCCGAGTTCTCGATGGGCGGCGGAACGGTTCTCCTGGACGAATCGAGGGAAAGCCCCGGTGCGATTCTGGTGCGCGGACGCGCGCTTGCGTTCGAGAGCGTGGTCCCCTGGCTGCCGTTCGATCTTTCGGGGGACTGGTCGGCGCTCTTGGACGTCGAGGCCGAGGCCGGCCGAGCCGGTGACGCGTGGGCGGCGGAGGGCACGGCCGTGGCCCGGGATGGACGCGTCGCCGGTCTCGATCTTCTCGATGAGATCGGCAGCCTCGCGGGCGGCGCTGGGCGCGGGGTATTCCGCTTTCGCGAGGCGAGGACGCGGTGGTCCTATCGATCGGGCCACCTATTCGCCGACAGCCTCGCAGTGGAGACGGGCAAGATGAAAATCGAGGGGGCGATCTCTTATGCCGAGCCCGACTCGCTCCTCGGACTTCTCCGACTCACACCGGGGAGCGGCAGCGGGCTCTCGTCGCTCCTCCGGTTGCTGGGGGGAGGCGAGGGGGCGATCGATCTGGGGATCCGGGGCGATCCGGAGCGGCCCGAGGTGATGCCGCTGAACGGTCCCGCGCTCGAGGCTTGGCGGGATGAGGTCGATGCGGTCCGCGGCAGGTTCCTGCCTACGATGCACCGACAGGGTGGGGCGCGGCCCGCCGCCGGCCGTGTCAGCGAAGCGAACGGCCCCCATCCACGGTGAGGATCGTTCCCGTCACATACGGCGCGCGGAACAGGTAGAGGATCGCCTCGGCGACGTCGTCCGGCGAACCGATCCTCTTCATCGGGATCGCGGCGCGGATCTCCTCCGCCTCGGCAGGCTCGATCCCCTCGGGAAGGAGCACCGCTCCCGGGGAGACGGCGTTGACGCGAACCTCCGGGGCAAGAGCCCGTGCGAGACCGCGCGTCGCCGCGGCCAGCGCGGCCTTCGTCATCCCGTAGGGCACGAAGTTCGGATACGGCCGGTCGACGGACCAATCGAGCAGGTTCACGATCATCCCCTCGCCCTGCTCCTTCATCCAGCGTCCGATGGCGAGAGACAGGAAGAAAGGGCTGCGGAGGTTGACCGTCATCAGGCGGTCGAACTGCTCCTCCGTGAGGTCGGCCAGGGGGGTCTTCTCCCACAGCGAGGCGCTGTTGACGAGCAGGTCGATCCGCCCGAAGTCCGCCCGCACGGCGCGCGCCAACATGGAAGCCCCCTCTGGAGCCGAGAGGTCGGCCCGATACGATTCGGCGATCCCGCCACCCGATCTGACATCACGAACTACCCCAGCGGCCCCCGAAAGGGATGCGTGGTAGTGGGCCGCGATCGCCATCCCGGATTCCGCCAGCCTGAGCGCGATCCGTTGTCCGATGCGGGCACCGGCGCCGGTGACAAGAGCGACTTTTCTGTTGGCTTCCGTTTCCATTCGAATGGCCTCGGGACGAATGACCCCTTCGATTCGCCGGGATTCTATCACGTGCGGCTTGCCCTGGCCCCGGGCTCCTCATAAACTCCATCGGGTGCGGCCTAGCCGCGGGGAGGATGGATGATCAACTTCGAGCCGACCGAGGATCAACTCGCATTCCAGAAGCTCGCCCGTGAGTTCGCCGAACGCGAAATCGCGCCGAAGGCCGCCCACCACGACGAGACGGGGGAGTTCCCCTGGGAGATCTGCAGGAAGGCGTGGGAGGCGGGCCTGATGAACACGCACATCCCCGAGGAGTACGGCGGGATGGGACTCTCCGTGCTCGATGGCTGCATCATCTCCGAGGAGCTGGCCGTCGGATGCTCCGGGATCGGGACCGCGATGGAGGCGAACACGCTGGCCGAGGCCCCGGTGATCGTAGGGGGGAGCGAAGAGCAGAAGAAGAAGTGGCTTGCCCCCATGATCGATGAGTTCCGGCTCGCGGCGTACGCTGTGACCGAACCCAATGCGGGCTCCGACGTCCAGGGGATCCGGACGACCGCGAGGAAGGTCGGCTCCGAGTATGTGATCAACGGATCGAAGATGTGGATCACGAACGGGGGCGTCGCCGATTGGTACTTCGTGCTCGCCCTGACCGACCCGAGCCGCGGCGCGCGTGGAATGAGCGCCTTCATCGTCCCGAAGGGGGCGAGCGGACTGGAGATCGGCAAGAAGGAGCAGAACCTCGGGCAGCGGGCCAGCGATACCCGCGCGCTGACCTTCAGCGACGTCGTCGTCCCAGAGGCGAACCGGGTGGGGCAGGAGGGGCGCGGCTGGTTCTTGGCGATGAGCGCCTTCGACCACACGCGCCCCGTGGTCGCGGCCGCCGCCGTCGGGGTCGCGCGCAGCGCGATGCGGCACGCGATTCGCTACGCGAAGGAGAGAATGGCCTTCGGCGTGCCGATTGCCTCGCATCAGGCGATCGCCTTTATGATCGCGGAAATGGCGCGCGACATCGACGCATCGCGATTCCTCGTCTGGCGGGCGGCGTGCAAGGTCGATCGCAAGGAGCCGGCCAAGCTCGAGGCTGCGCTCGCAAAGCTGATGGCGGCCGACACCTGCATGAGGGTGACGACGGACGCGGTCCAGATCTTCGGC
>CAZNRY010000082.1:0-18149 GCA_964575675.1 uncultured bacterium | reverse complement strand
GGGTGCACCGTGACCGTAAGCCGGCGAACGTCATGCGGACGCCGCAGCGGGCCGTCAAGGTCCTCGACTTCGGCCGCGCGAAGGGGACGGCGGGCGCGGATCCCGCGCAGGATCCTTCCGCGACCCCGACGGGCGGACTGACCGCGACCGCGGAGGGGATGATCCTCGGGACCACTCCGTACATGAGTCCCGAGCAGGCGCGCGGCAAGCCGGTCGATCGCCGGACGGACGTGTGGGCGTTTGGCTGCGTCCTCTTCGAGTGCCTCGCGGGCCGGCAGGCGTTCGCGGGCGAGACGACGACCGATGTGATCGCGAAGATCCTCGAGCGCGATCCGGACTGGAGCTCGCTGCCCGCCGCGACTCCCCCGCGCCTGGGCGACATCGTGCGGCGTTGCCTCACGAAGAATCCCGACGAGCGTCCCCGCGACATCGGGGACCTGCGGCGCGAGCTGAGCGCGCTTGCGAGCGATTCCTCCCAGCGCGCGGCGTCGCAATCGGGATCTTCGGGCGCGCAGCCGGCTCCGCCCGCCGCGCTTCCCTCGCTCGCCGTCCTCTACTTCGAGAACCTCTCGAGCGATGCCGAGAGCGAATACTTCTGCGCAGGGATCACGGAGGACATCCTGACCGATCTGTCGAAGATCAAGGGGATGCGCGTCGCATCGCGAAACGCGGTCGCTCGCTACCGGGGCGCCCCGGCCGACATCCCGAAGATCGCATCCGAGCTGGGCGTGAACGCCATCCTCGAGGGAAGCGTCCGGAAGATCGGCGACCGCGTGCGGATCACGGCGCAGCTCATCAATCCCGCGGACGGCTTCCACCTCTGGGCCGAGCGCTACGATCGGACGCTCCAGGACGTCTTCGCCGTGCAGGACGAGATCGCGCACGCGATCACGACGGCCCTACGCGTCGCGCTCACCCCTGCCGATGCCGAACGGATCGGACACAACCGTCCCGAGGACGTCCGGGCCTACGACCTCTACCTCAAGGGGCGCGAGTACTACGGGCGTTACACGCCGGAATCGCTTCGCTACGCCCTGGAGCTGTTCGGACAGGCGACCGCCGCGGATCCCGCCTACGCGCTCGCCTACGCGGGGATCGCGGACTGCCACGGCCAGATGCTGCAATGGGGCGCCGCGGAGAATCCGGCAGAGTCCGTGCGCCTGGGGCTCGAGGCGGCGCGGCGCGCGATCGCGCTGAACCCGAAGCTGCCCGAGGGGCACAAGTCGGAAGCGCTCGTGCTACGATACCTCGCCGATTACGAAGGCGTGCGAACCTCCCTGACCCGCGCGATCGAGGCCGATCCGCGCTACACCCCCGCGCTCATCAACCTCGCGGTCGGGGCCGTCGCTCGCGCGGAGATCGCGACGGCGGAGCGGCTGCTCAACCGCGCGCAGGAGGTCGATCCGCAGGACTCCTTCGCGGTTCTGTGGTACTCGTTCCTGCTGATCCTCACCGACCGTCCGCAGGCGGGCCTGGCCGCCCTGGATCGCTTGCGGCGTCTCTCCTCCGACCTGTTCTACGTCTCGATCGTCCACGTGGGCCGCGCCATGATCCACCTGCGGCACGGGGATCTGCCTGCCGTCGAGCGCGTGATCCGCGAGGGAATCGCCGACGGCTTCGCGGGGCCGAATCTGCGCGCCATCGAGGCGATGCTCGCGGCCCACACGGGGCGGACGGAAGACGCCAGGAGATTGACCGCGGACCTGGAGTCCTCGAGCGGGCTGCACGGGGGCCCGCTCATGATGGCGGCCGGCGCATCCCTGCGCGTCGGCGAGACGGAACGGGCGATGCGCTTCATGTCGCGGAAGATCGTGGGCGACCTCGCGCCCACGTTCGTGCGGCTCGATCCCGAGCTGCACGCGCTGCTCGATCTCGAGCCTCTCGCCCCCCGGCGATCGAGCGCGACCCTGGTCTGGCCGCTCGAGGCCCCGGATCCCGGTCCCGCGCGGCGGGCGCTGTTCCAGGATGTGCGCTTCGAATCGGGCGTGCCGAAGGGAAGCGATCTGCTGAGGGGAAGGTAGGGGCGCTGTCGGGGCGGGAAGGGCGCCAAGAGGGTGCATCCCCCGCGCGACGGGCAAAGCGGATGACAAACCTGTGGTACACCATGCCCGACTCGGCTAGCCTTACATCAGGATTCGGAGGACTTATGAACAACATAAATAGAATCTGTGTCGCCATCACGATGCTCACCCTTCTACTCGGCGGGACCATCCCCGCGGCGGGCGCCATCGACATCAGCTGTAGATGTGAAGCCGGCAGCGTCCGTCTCTTCGTCCCGGGCCTCTACTACGAAGCCTACGTCGAGCGCGCGGAAGGGCATGACGGGCCTTACGCGTATCTCGACCGCGGTTCGTTCGGATGTACGGAGGCCTGCGAGTTCCTGGACACGGCAGTCTTCGAGGGAACGACGTACTGGTATCGAATGACGCTCAGCCCACAGTACGGACCCGTTCTGCACCTCGGACCAACGGAGGTCACGACCCCTGCGCTCCCGAGTCGGATGTTCGGCTCGATGGCCCGGCCGACCCCCCTCACGGGGTCGTCTTCGGTGCGGTTTCGCGTCCCCGCCTTGCTTGCCCGGCAGGGCGCCATCCCGGTGCGCGGGATGATTCTGGACGCAACCGGACGCGCTATCCGAGAGCTTCAGGCCGGCGCGATGACACGAGGGGATCAGGTCGTCTCCTGGGACGGACGGGATCGGGAGAGCCGAATTGTCCCGAGCGGGATCTATCTCTACGTGATCGAGGCCGGCGCAAACCGAGAGATCGGTCGCCTTGTCAAACTGAACTGAGACCTCGATACCGGCAGAGGCGGGCAGCGGGAGGAGAGAAGACGACTTCCGCCGGACTGGCATCCATGCGCTGCCTCGGGTCCACTTGACGCTTGATCAGCGGCTCTGACCCTCGGAGCCGTCGGCGTGAGTGTCCGTCCGACCTCGCTACGCTCCCTCCGACCCGCTCCCGCTGAGCGCCGCAGCCGCAGCGGCCGCTCGCTGCTCGAGCGCCGTCACACGGACTGATAGCGCGCCGAGCGCGGCATCGTCCATCACTGGGACGCTTTCGGGTCGAGTCGTTCCCTCCTGTTTGCGGCCGCGGACGAACTTCGCGTAACCGAGGCCGATCGCGACGATCAGGGCGAAAAAGATCACCCAGAACCGCGCCGCCGAGTTGCCGGAGAAGATCACCCAACCGACGCCGTAGATCATCGTGAACAGTCCGCCCAGCAACAGACCGTTCGAGATCACCCGAAGCTGGGCGCTCAAGATCAGAGATACGACCAGCACGAGCGTGGCGAAGAGGACGAGGATGATGCTCGTGACGCGCGCCCAGTCCTTCACCTCCGCCTGCTGCCTCTCGTTGGCCGCGTCCTGCTTGGCGTTGAGGCTGTCGAGCTGTGCCTGTTCGGCTGCGGTGAAACTGCCGGGAACCGCATGCCGGTTGAGCGCTTCTTGCCGTCGCGACATCTCCTGCCTCGGTTTGGTGTACTTGTCGGCTGGCGATGGATAGAAGGTGTTGACTCCAACTCCAATGAACGCGAGCACCATGAGTCCGAGAAAGAACGAGAAGATGGTCTGCAGTGCGTAGTGCTGCCGATCGACTGCGATCATGGATCCTCCGCGAGCCCTATCTTGCTCAAGAACGCCTCCCACCGCGGATCGGCGTGCAGAGACGCCAGGACCGGTTCGCGCTTGATGCCGGCAAGACCCGCGTCGCGCTGGTCGTAGGCCTTCTCCAACCACGCAAAGGCATCATCGACTTCCCCGCGTGCGGCATGGATCGCCGCGATCTGCAGAGCCGCATCCGCCACGTACTTCTCGGTGAGATCCTGGAGCGCCCGATCCGACTCCTCCCGGCGGCCGACGGCGTGATGGAGGACCGCGAGCGTGGCGAGACGCGCCCACTCCTCCGGCTCATTCATCGCCTCGGTGAGCGCCTCCTCGCTCCGGCCCTGTGCGAAGAGGACGAGGCTCAGCATCATGCGGGTGGCAACCCGCTGTGGCGATATTTCCAGCGCCCTGCGGTACGCTTTCTCGGCTTCCGAGTAGAACCCCGCCGCCCGGTAAGACATGCCCAAACTGGTGTGGCCTCCGGCACTCAGCGGATCCTTGTCGATGGCTCGTCGGCCGAGCGCGATCGCTTCCTCCAGCCGGCCGAGGTCGCAGGCCAGTCCACCGGCTGCGCGCAAGACTTCGGCGCGGTCGGGAGCGAGCTCGAGCGCACGGCGGTGCGACGCATCGGCGCCCTTCCAGTCCCAGTCGTGGAGAATCTGGATCGCCCCGAGAGCCAGATGTCCCTCGACCAGATCGGGCTCCAACGCGAGGGCCCGCATGGCGGCTTCCCGTGCACGCGCATAGCCCTCGGCCACAGGCGTCCAGCCATAGCCCGCCTCATGCGAGTAGGCACGCGAGAGACACGCCCAGGCGAGCGCATGGCCCGGGTCGACCTCCACCGCCTGCCGTAGGTAGTCGATTCCCTTCGTGATGTCCTCGTGCCCGAGCCGGTCGATCAGGTATCGCCCTTGTAGAAAAAGCCCGTGCGCCTCGCCGCTCTCCCCGCGGCCTCTCGCCGCCGCCGCCACATCCGCCCTCACCTTGCCGCTCGCGTTCGAGTCGGCCTCCTCGCCAAGAAGCGTGGTGCGCAGCTCTTTCACGACCGACTGCGCGATGTCGTCCTGCACGGCGAAAATGTCCTCGAGGGTGCGATCGTAGGTCTCGGACCACAGTTGATAGCCGTCCGACACCTTCACGAGCTGCACCGCGATCCGCACGCGGTTGCCCGCCTTGCGGACGCTCCCCTCGAGCACGGTCGCGACGTTGAGGGCGCGCCCGACCTCGGCGACCGTCGCCCCCTTCCCCTTGAACGTGAAGGCGGAGGATCGGGCCGCCACGCGAAGGCCGCGGATTTTCGCGAGGACGTTCAGCAGTTCATCGGCGAGGCCGTCGGAGAAATACTCGTCCTCCTCGTCGCGGCTGCGGTTCACGAACGGCAACACGGCGATCGAGGGAACCTCCTTCGCTGGCGCCGTGGCGATGGAGGGATCAGAGGCGGACGAGCGACTTGCGCGCGACGCCGAGGAAACACCCGAGGCGATGCTCGCGCAGAGCAGCTCCAGCTCGTTTCGCACATCCTTTGCCGTCTGGACCCGCCGCTCCGGGTCCTTCTCCAGGCACCGCCCGATGATCCGCTCGAGGTCGGGAGGCAGGTCGCCGCGATAAGTCCGCGGCGGCGCCGGCGGGTCGCGCAGGATCGCCGAGGTCACATCGGCGGACGTCGCGCCCCCGAACGGCCGCCGCCCCGTGACCAGTTCGTAGACGATGATCCCGAGCGCGAAGAGATCCGTCCGCGCATCGACCGCCTCTCCACGAATCTGCTCCGGGGCCATGTACGGCACGGTGCCCACGACCTGCCCGGCCGTTGAGATCGGCGACTGCATCGTCATCGCCTGCGCCGCCTCCGGCGCCGCCTCAACCGACGACAGCTTCGCCAGCCCGAAGTCCAGAACCTTCACCCGCCCTTCGCGCGTCACCATCACGTTCGCGGGCTTGAGATCCCGATGCACCACGCCCTTCTCGTGCGCCGCCACGAGCGCGTCCGCCAGCGGGATCGCGAGATCGAGAACGCGGGAGAGAGGAAGGCCACCGGGGATGATGAGGCGATCGAGACTCTGTCCTTCGACGAGTTCCATCGTCAGGAACCGGATGCCGTCCGTCTCCTCGATCGAGTGGAGCGTGACGATGTTTGGATGATTCAAAGCCGCGACTGCCTTCGCCTCACGCTCGAAGCGGGCAAGACGATCAGGATGGGACGACACCGCCGCAGGCAGGACCTTCACCGCGACCTCGCGCCCGAGCCTGGAATCGCGCGCGCGAAACACCTCGCCCATCCCGCCTGCGCCAAGCGGGGCGACGATCTCGTAGGCGCCGAGTCGGGCACCGGCAGTAAGCGTCATCTCAGCCCCTTACGTCCCGTGTTGCTTGCGTCGTCAGCAGACATCGCCATCCTATGTGGCAGGAGACCCCGCTACTGCCTCTCGGATGTAATCTCCATGACCTTCGTCTCCTGCGGCTTACCGTCCGGACCGGGCATGTCCATGAACATCGTGAAGGTGTACTTGTTGGCGTCGAGCCAGCGGATCTCCTCGCGAACCTTCACCTCGCGCATCTGCATGGGATCGAAGCTCGTGCCGGAGAACGTCAGCCCCTTGCCGTCGGCAGACGGTCGCCCCTTGAGACTCATGAAGCCCGTCCCCATGTTGTCGAACCAGAGCGAGAAGTACTCCTTCTGCGCGTTGTCGTATCCGTCGATCCCCATCCCCTCGAACGGCATCCCGCCGAAGTCTCCGGTGTGCTGGCTCTGGAGGTAACGCCCGCCCAGGACCCACTTGTAGGTGGACGATCCGTTCGTCACGGTCGGCTCGCCGGGACCCATCCACATCTTGTTGGTGGTCCGCCACGTGCCGACGAGCCGTCCGAGGTCCTTGTGGACTTCGCCCGGAGTCGCCAGATCCATCATCTGCTTCATCATCTCATCTTGGCTCGGCTGTCCGGCCGTACCCGGGGAGTCCTTCTGACCGAGGGCCGTGCCCATCCCGGCCGCGAGCAGCAGTCCCAGTATCGAACCGACCAACACCGTGCGGGAAGACCAATGTCTGCGCATCACTCTGTCACCTCTCTTTCGAACGGACCGCGGATTTTCCCCGGAACGAACGACATCGCCCGCCCCTGAATGTCAAGCCACTGACCATATACCAGTAAGACACGGGACTGACGCCCTGTCCCCCGCTACCTCCGGCTCACGAGCGCGTTGAAATCGGTCACGACCTCGATCGTACCGGTGCTCTGCGCCACCTCCGGATCGGTCAGATAGAAGCGCTCGCCGTCCGCATCGCAGGTCCAGCTCGTGACGTCCACCTGGGGAGATCGCGCGGGCAGGGTGAAGAGGGCGTGGGGCGTCCCGGGATGGAAGCCGTCCTTCGTGTCGCACTCGACGGCCATGAGACGGCCGTCCCAACCCTCGTAGACGATCTCGCGGCCGCCGCGTGTCCACCGAGGCATCTGCGCGGGGGTGGTCGAAATCTGCCACCGTCCGGGTGGGCCGACGAGGCTCTGCACGTAGACGTGGACGTTGGGAAGGTTCCCCCTCACGAACGCAAGCCAGCGGCCGTCGGGCGAGATCTGCTGCTGGGCCATGAACTGGGTCGAGTCGACGAGGGCTGCTGGAATTCGCACGGCCCCCTCCGCGGGTACGAACATGCTCTTGAAGCGGGACGAGAAGAACACGAGGCGGGAATCCACGGACGTCCACTGGGTCAGGTTTGCCCCCATCCCTTCCGGGAGCGGGATGGAATCCGGGACGCCGAGGCCGTCGGCCGCGCCGATCCGGAGCCGGGTGCTCGTCGAGGTTCTCGTGACATAGGCGAAACGCTTGCCGTCGGGAGACCAGGCGGGGTCGTGCGCGCGGTTGTTCGTGAACGTGAGCCGGGTGTTCGTGCCGCGGTCGAGGTCCAGGACGTGGATCTCGCCCCCTCGCCCGACCGCCTGACCCATCCTCTGGTAGAGGAGCCGGCGCCCGTCAGGGGAGAGGACCGGATTGCCCAGCTCGCCCGCTGCGAGGGGAGGGCCGATCAGCGCGCCCGCGCGATTTGCCGCGCGAAGGGACATGGCGACCCCCTGGTCCTCCTTTGCGAACGCGAGGATCCCGGTCTGGGAAACGGAGAAGTGGCCCTGCGAGTCGTCCACGGCAATCTCGTCGGTGAGCGTGATCGGCTGTCCGGTCAACTTGCCCGCCCCGAGGTCCAGCTTCTGCGCGAGGAGCGTCGAGCCTCGAAGAAAGAGCACCCATCCCCCGGGCGCGTATTCGACGCGGCCATCCGACACGCCGAGGAGCTTCGAGTCGAGCGACCCGATCTTGCCCAGCCGGATGTTGCCTCCCTCGCCTTCCCCCCGGGTGCCGATGAAAAGGAAGCTCTCTCCGTCGGGGAGGAAACAGGGCCACGCGCAACCGGCCTCCTTCGAGGCGCGGTCGATGCGCGTCGCAGGCCTGAGCTCGCCCCCGCCCGCCGGCACCACGCGCAGCGAGTCGGTGAACCGGCCGTCCATCAGGATCAGACCCTTCGATCCCCAACTCAGATCGGCGCCGCCGGGCGCGGCGCAGATCTCGACCGGGGAACCTCCCGCGATGGTGACGCGGTGGATCTTCTGGTTTGCGACGAACGCGATCTCCCGGCTGTCGGGCGACCAGTAGGCGCGCTGGAGCCCCTCGGTCCCCGGGATCGGGTGCGCGTCGATTTGGTTCATCGGACGCACGTAGGCGCGCCTCACGTTGGTCGAGTCGGTCGCATCCACGACGAGGAACTTCCCGTCGGGCGAAACGCGCGGCCAGAACATGGCGGTGACCTTTGGGATCGGGCCGAGCCGGAAGCGGACCGCGACTTCCGGGGCGGGGTCGCGCGGACCGAGCAAGGCGAAGACCGCCGCGGCGGCCAGCAGGCTTCCCGCCGCGCACGCCCAGGCGAGGCGCGCGGAGTCGGCGAGCCTACGGGATAGATTGCGGGGCGCGGCCACATCCGCGATCGACGCCGGCGCCGAAGCAACACCCGCCCCCGAGAGCGCGGCGGCGTCGGCGATGCCCTGCAGCCGGAGTTTCACGTCGTGCGCCGTCTGGATGCGATCCTCGGGGTCCTTCGCCAGACAGTTCTTGATCAGACGCTCTATCCCGGGGGGCGGGCCGCCGACTGCGATGGCGCCCGTGCTCTGCGGCGCCTCTCCCACCGCGGCCGGCTCGCGCTCCAAGATCGCCGCGATGAGGCTCGCCTGACTGCGTCCCTCGAACGCTCGGCGCCCGGTCGCCATCTCATAGAGGACGCAGCCAAGCGCCCAGATGTCACTGCGCGCGTCGGCTTCGCGGCCCTCGAGTTGCTCGGGCGACATGTACTGAAACGTGCCGAGCAGCGTGCCCTCAGCCGTCAACGGCTGGGCCATCGTGGGCGAATGGGCGAGCGCCGAGAGGGAGTGCCCCGATCCGCCCGCCTGACCGGCCAGCCCCACGATCCGGGAGAGGCCGAAGTCCATGAGCTTCGCGCCGCTCCTCGTGAGCATGACATTTCCCGGCTTGAGGTCGCGGTGGACCACCCCGGCTCGATGCGCACGGTCGAGCGCGTCGGCGATCTGAGCGCCGAAACGAAGCAGATCGGCGGGGGGAAGCGGCCCGCGGGTCAACCGCTCGGCGAGCGTGTCACCCTCGATCAGCTCCATGACCAGATAGTCGACGCCGTTCTCGACGCCGATGTCGAAGAGAACGCAGATGTTCGGGTGGTTCAAGCTCGAGATCATCTTCGCTTCGCGCTCGAAGCGCGCGCGAACCTCGGGCTGGGTCGAGAGGTGCTGCGGCAGCACCTTGACCGCAACGTCGCGGCCGAGCCGCGTGTCGCGGGCACGATAGACCTCGCCCATGCCACCGACGCCGAGGGGCGCGACGACCTCATAGGGACCAAGACGGGAACCTGTGGTCAAAGTCATGACCGGTGAGCGTATCGCCGGCGGTTCTCCTGGCAAAGGGAAATGTTCGGTACTCGCCAGGTGCGCGCTGGTGCGTCCGCTAGAAGATCTCCGGGCACCAGGGGGCCCGGTCACGCGGGAAGAGGGAGTCGGCCCTTGCCACCGATCCAGGCCGCAGCTCCTGGATTCGCCCCGCCCTCGCGAGCTCCCCGAATCCGAAGCCACCGAGGTAGACCGATCCGAGCGCGTTGACATCGAGCGACAGATCGGGGGGCGCGTCAGTGCGCTCCACACCACCCTGTCCGATGCGATAGCGCCCCTCGTTCCAGGGACAGAACGGGTCGGCGACATCGAAGACGACCGGCTCGCCCGTTGCGATCGTACGGGCGGAAAGGGCGGCCTCCACATCCACGAGACGCACCCAGAGGGCGTCGGCCTCCGGGTAGCGCATCTCCCGTGACCGGGCGACGCGGACGAGGAGCGGTTGGTCGCTCGGGAGCATCCCGGCCGTCGCCCTCCGGATCCAATCGATGTCGAGGAGGAAGCGCCAGATCCCGCGCGGCGCCTCGACGTTCCCTCCCTCGGCCGCGATGACGTTCACGAACCCAGTGGAGATCCCCATGTCCAGCGTCTGGTGCATGCGATAAAGGGCGTACCCCTCCGCCTTGCCGTCGATCGTCAGCAGGACGCGGTTCAAGACTCCCCCGCCCCCTCGGCGGCTCTCGGGATCGGCGAGACGCCTGACCTTCCACCAATCCTCGGTGCGCGAGAACATGCCGGGGTAATCGCGCCGGATGCGCTCGTACACCTGCGAGAACGGCTCGAGGGCTTCGCTCTCGTCGACCAGCCGGGTCTGCGCCCCTGTCTCGAGCGGCCTCACAAACGCGTTCGCCGCCTTGGGCAGATCGATCTCCCCGCAGAGCGAGGCCATCCCGTACCCAAAGCGTCCGTAGATCGTCTCCTCGGACGCCCAGAGGTAAGCGACCGGCTCGCCGCGCCGCCGCACGTCGTCGAGCTGCGCGCGCATCATCGCGCTCAGGATCCCGCGGCGGCGATGGGTGGGAAGGACGCCGACCACGGTCACGCCGGCGGCCCGCACCGTCCCCCCGGGAACGGTCAGCTCATAGGTGAACGCGCCGGCGCCCCCCACGATCGCGCCGTTCTCGCGCGCCGCGTGCATCCGGTCGGTCGAGAGGGTGCGCGACCAGCGGTCCGCGTCCTCGGCCGTCGTTCCGGCGCCGAAATAGTGGATGATCGCGCCGAGGGCCTCCATCATCTCATCGACGGACGTGCAGGGCGCCACCGTGATTCCGTTTGCCATGTGCGGCGACTCCTTCTCGAAGACTCCTCCGTTGTCGATCGCGGGTTGGCCCTCCGCGTCTCAGGCCTTGCTTTTCGCCGGCAGATCATCCCCCAAGAAACCAACCGATGTGAATCGCCTCTGCAGGGTCTTGTGAAACCGGACGGCCGGGTGCCCAACGATCAAGCAAAGGGAGGCGGCGTTTCCGTCCGGGATGCCAAGCTGCCGGCTCAGCGCCCTATTGCGCTGCAGGATGGGTGGCGCTCCGCCGATCATCGTGGTGCCCAGGCCCAGGCTCTCGGCGGCGAGCATCGCATGCGTGCAGGCAATCGCCGCATCGACCGCATCCGCGTACGGCGAGCGGTGGAAGATCAGAACCGCCGGGGCGCCGTAAAACATCGCGTCCTCCCCCCTTCGGTGCGCGGCGACATAGCTCTCCGCCAGGGGCCGGATGAAGCTCTTGTACTGCTCGCGGGTCGCACGCCGCATGAAGGGACCGAGCAACGCGAGCACCCAGGGCCGGAACATCTTCAGAAACCCCTCGTACCCCTTCACGATCTCTCCCGAGAGCTGCCGTACCGGCTCCCGGCCGCGAACGACCGCGCAGCCGACATCCCACGGGGGAATGCCCATCGGCGCGGAGGCGGCGGCCTCGACGATTCGCGCGAGCACGGACGCATCGATCTCGGCGTCGCGAAACCTGCGGACGCTCCGGCGGGACCGGATCAGGGCCTCGAACGCCTCCGGAGTCGCCTTCTCTCCGTCGCCCGGCATGGGCCGCAGATCCGCAGGCGCGATTCCGCGCCCGCGCACCTCCACGCTTCCGGTCGGACAGACCATCATGCAGTGTCCACACGCGACGCAGCCGAATGGCGTGTCGGTCTGCACCACGACACTCCCCTCCAACATCCGCAGCGTCTCGGTGGGACAGATCGCGGCGCACTCGCCGCACTGGCTGCAGGTATCCCGATCGATCGTGACCGTACCGGCCTCGCGATAGATGCTGTGGACCACCGCCATCTTGCGCGCCCCCCTTTGGTTCGCTGGACCACCGTCCATGATAGCCTCGCCCGCCAGGTCTGCAACCGCGGGCGGGCGAAGCCTGCCGCGGGCGCACCGCTCTGTCTTGAAACCGCCCCCGCTTGACGCACCGCCCGGGTCTTCAATAGCCTCCGGAGATGGCTGAACCGAGCACCGTCCTCCTTCGCCGCGTCCCGGACGCTTGTCCATCGAGCTGGCCGGATGCAGTGGCCCGGTTGATCGATCGCGCGGATCTCGCCAGCTTTTGGGGAAAGAACGACAGCTCGAGTACGCCGAAAGCCTGGGCCTCGGAAGCCGCACCTACCGCTTGATCGAGATCTGAGTCGGTTTCTGCGCCGGCCGCTACGGCTTCCCCGCCTCCTCGATGATGCGTAGCACGATGTTCTCGTCCCCGCGCATCGCTCGCGGGACCCACCTGCCGTTCACGAAGACCATCGGGACGGCATTGAGCCCGAGCTGCTGGGCCGCCCTCTCGTCCTCGAAGATCGGAGCGGTGATCTCAGGTCTTTTCATCGCGGCGAAGAGTGCGTCTGCATCGATTCCCATCTTGCCGGCCGCGGCGCGCAACGATTCGTCGCTGAACGTCTCGAGGTTTCTCATGAGCCAGTCGTGCATCTTCCAGAATCCAGCGGCCCCGCCGATCGATCCCGCAGCTTCGGCCGCCTTCGCGGCCTGACCGGCCTTCGGGTGGATCGCCTCCTTCCGCACGTTGGGCGGAAGGGTCGGATTGCAGGTCGGATCGATCGGGAAATGCCGGAACGTATAGCGAACGTTACCCTTTCCCCGCATCGATTCGCGAATCGCCACGTCCATCTCCGCGGTGTACGGCTCCTGGTAATCGCCGAATAGAACGACGTCGACGGCACGCGATCCGCCCGAGCCCGACGCGGCGCCGGTCGACCATGCGCGAGGCCTGGCGAGGGTCGTACGGACCGGCTGCTCCCGCCAGTCGTCGATGAACCTCTGCGCGGCAAGTACGGGCCGGTCCGCCCCGGCGGTGAGGGGCGGCGGATTCTTGGCCGCCACCTCCTCGATCGTCCGACGAAGGGCCCCCGCAATCTGCCAGCCTTTGAACTCGACGCCGTTGACGAAGATCATCGGACTGTAGAAGATTCCCAGCGCTTCCCCCTCGCCGCAGTCGGCCTGGACGCGCTTCAGCGTCTCGGCCCCGGTCATGACGGGGATGAACGACTCGGGCGAGAAACCCAGCTCCGCGAGGCCGGACTTGAGCTCGGCGTCGGTGAAGGATCCCCCCCTGCTGAAGAGCCAACGGTGCATCTTCCAGAAGCCATCGTCGCCGGCGAGAATGCCCGCGGCCTCGGCCGCCCTCGCCGCCCAGCATGAATTGGGATGGAGGGTCGATGTGACGTAGGGATTGCACTTCACACCCGGCGCCGCCTCCGCACAGAACGGAAAGTGCATGACCGATAGCGAAACGTCCTTCCGCAGGGCGAGAGTCTCCATGATCTCGCCCTCGACGCGCTTGCAATCGGGACACTGATAGTCGGTCAGCATGACGACGCGGATAGGACTCGTCTCGGGCCCCAACCGGTATCGGCCCGTGAAGCCCGAGCTCCCCCATCGATCGACGGCGCGATTGGACTCGGCGACTTCTGCCTGGGCGAGGATCTTCTGGGTAGAAGCCTGCCGGTCGCCCTCCGCGAGGGCTGCCTTCTTCTCCTCGAAACGGGCGTTGGCGATCCCAAGAACGATGGTGACGGCCAGGAAGGCGCCCGCGGCCGGGCCCGCGATTCTGCCGATCGAACTCCGCGTCATCCGATTTCCTCCTCGAGCGCCCCGCCGCGCCGCCCGGCGGGTTTCAAGCTCCAGAACGACCAGCACGGCGAGGTTGACCCCGTGTATACCCGCGCAGTAGGGGCAGAGTTTCCGGTAAACCACCATGGCGGCAATGAAGAGGAGCGATCCGCAGGCCCCAAGGCGCAGCACCCACCGCCCGATGCCGGGAACCGCGCGGCGGGAGGCGATCCACCCGGCCAAAAGCGCGGCAAAGTAGGCCAGGCCGAAGAAGGAGACGGGCCACCCAATCCCAGGGATTCTCCCAAAGGGGGTCGCTTCCAGTGACTCGCAGCCGCTCTTGGGGCCGCACCCGGGCAACCTTCCCCCGAAATGCTCAGCCACGAGAGGCGCCGACAGCATGATCGCCGCGATGAGAAGAGCCGCGATTCCCCAACGCGTCCCCTCCGAGACGCACGTTTCGGCTGACGGACCGGGCACCTTCGCTTCACGTCGTCCGGCGGCCGAGGGCTTTGGCACGGTGCATTCTCCTACCTGGTTGGTTTGACTTCATGGGCGGGACTCCTTCCGTCCACGCGGCCGGACTGGAGTCATTGTAGCCGATCGATGAAACTGGGGGAGATGCGGTCGGACCGATGCGCGGAAATCCCAGCGACCCTTGCCCCGATCCGGCGAGCTACCGCGAATCAGGCGAAAACATCTCGCCTTGATCCGGTCAGGCGATCGCCATTGGGGCGATCCTCGCGGACGATCTCTCGGATGAATACGGCCAGGATCGGCTCGTCGCAGTCGACCACGGGGTATCCCTTCACACCGACAACGATCCGCCGGCCGTCCTTCCGGACGACCTCGGTCTCGGGGATGTCCATCGGCTGCCCGCTCTCGAGGCTCGGGCGGTTGTCCTCGATCATGTGCTGGTTCTCGGGAGGGATCAGCACCGCGACCGGCCGGCCGACGATCTCTTCGGCCGTGTAGCCGAGCATCCGCTCCGCACCGGCATTCCAGCTCTGGATCACGGCATCCATCGAGGCCCAGAATATGGCGTCGTCGGAAGCCTCGACGATTCCGGCCAACCGGCGCTGGCTGTTCAGGGCCGATCGCAGCGACTCCTCGGTCCGTTTGCGCTGGGTGATGTCCCGGTCCATCCCCCGATACCCGCCGAAACGCCCCCCGTCATCGAACCAGGGCACCCCATTCGTCTCCAGAACAACGAGGTGGCCGTCCTTGTGGATGTTCGTGTTCTCGAGCCCCCGGAACTCGCGCTGTTCCGCCACGATGGATGCGAAGATCCCGCCGACGCGCTCGGCCTCCTCGGGAGGCATCAGATCGAACGGATCCTTCCCGATGATCTCCTCGGGTTCGTACCCCAGCACGTCCCGGACCCGCGGGCTTGCGTAGGTGTAGACCCCCGTGGCGTCGACTTCCCAGACCCAGTCGTTCGAGGAATCGACGAGATGACGGTAGCGTTCCTCGCTTTGTTTGACGGCCAGCTCTGCCGCCTTGCGCCCAGTGATATCCGCGATGATCGCCAGAAAATGGAGGAACTGCCCGTCCTTGCCACGGAAGATCGAAAGCGACAACTTGCCCCACACGATCTCTCCACTCGGCCGGAGGTAGCGTTTCTCCACGTTGTATGCCTGAGTCGCGCCGGCCAGGAGGCTCTGAATCTCATCCGCATCGTGCCCGACGTCGTCGGGGTGGGTGATCTCCCTGAAGGTGAGCAGGGTGAGATCCTCTTCCCTGCGATCGACCATCCGGCAGAAGGCCGCGTTGGCCATGAGAAACCGGAAATCGGACCCGGCGATCGTCATGCCGATCGGACCATCCTCAAAGATCCTGCGGAAGCGCTCCTCGCTCTCGCGAAGGACTTCCTCGACCTGCACCCGTTCGGTGATGTCCCGCAGAACGCCCGTGACCCCGCCGACGCGACCCGCCTCATCGCGAAGCCCCCGCCCGCTCGCCTCCATCCAAACAACCCGCCCATGCTTGTCGATGATCCGGTAGCGATCGCAGAATTCCGATCCGGCCGCCACGACTTCAGCTAAGTCCCTGACCGCCCGATCCTCGTCCTCGGGGTGGAGGACCTCGCCCATGTGATGGTCGACGAGATCCCGTGAATCGAATCCATAACGCTCGACCTGGGGCCCCACGTAGGTGAGATTTCCCATCGTGTCCAACTGGTAGGGGATGTCGACCGAGTTCTCTGCGAGCGCGCGGTACTTCCCCTCGCTGATGCGTAGCGCTTCTTCCACCTCCCGCCGCTCGGTGATGTCCTCACCTGAGCTGAAGGAGGCGAGAATCCGCCCGGCATCATCCTTGAGTATGCTGTTGTGCCAGGCTATCGTCCGCGTCCGGCCGTCCCTCGTGAGGATCGCATTCTCGTGGTACTCGTGGGGGTGGATCTCGCCGCTCATGATTCTCCGGAAGACGGACGCCACGGCCGCTCTCTCGTCGGGGGGCAGGCAGAGCTCGACCCAGTTTCGTCCGATCAGTTCATCTTGCGAGTAGCCGAGGATCTGGCATCCCTTCCGATTGATGAGACTGATCCGCCCGTCGGGGTCGAGGGCGATGAGCATCACCTCGGCCACATCCAGGCAAGCCTGTGCCGCCACCTGCATCGGGTCCATCGATGCCTCCCCTCTGCGGTCGGACGAACTTCTTCCAGGGGAAGAGCCTTCTCGCTGGCCGGGCGCCATGCGATTTCGCCGCTCGGGCTCCACCGCCCGCGGTCAGTCCGCTCCTCCTCCAAATGGATCGGCACAAAGCGGGGGGCAATTCACATCGGCTGGACCCGGGAGCAAGGGTCGGACATCTGATGCAGATAGGGGACTCTGGCGGGATGCGAAATAAATAGCGTGATTTCAATAAATAAAGTGAGGCCCATCGCTCAAGGGGCACTCAACTCGATTGTGCGCGGGGCGCCGGGACTCCGCGTCAAGGTCGCGCTACTCCTCCTCCTCCTGACGCCGCGGGCCGGCCGCCTCCTTCTCCGTTCGCATTCGGCGGAAGAACTCCCGCATCAGATCCGCCGATTCCACCTCCAGGATTCCGGGGATCGCCTGCATCCGGTGGTTCAAGCCTGAGAGGTTGGGCGCGTCGACCAGGGACCCGCACGCGCCGAACTTCGGTTCCGAGGAGCCGAACCAAACCCGATCGATGCGGGCGAGGAGGAGCGCCCCGGCGCACATGAGACATGGCTCGACGGTCACATAGACCTCGGCGCCCGGGAGCCGCCAGCTACCCAGTGTCGATGCGGCGGCCGTCAGGGCGAGGATCTCGGCGTGGGCCGTCGGATCCTGCAGCGCCTCGACGCGGTTGTGGCCGCGGCCGATGATGCGTCCCTCGTGAACGACAACGCAGCCGACGGGCACCTCGCCCTCTTCGGCGGCGAGGCGCGCCTCGAGGAGCGCCCTGCGCATCCACTGCTCGGGGACGGTCGCGAGTTCCATCGGTTAGGTGCGCCGCTCGGCCATGAAATCTCGATGCCGCGGGGCGGGACTACGGCGCGGTCTGCGCGGGTTGCGCAGGCTTTACTGGAGGACGGTCCGGGAGCCCCTCGATCAACTGCTGCACGACGCTCTCGGCAACTTCTTCCGCCTTGGGCGGGGACGGTACGATCTTGTCGCTGCGCTCGGTCCGCTCGACGCCGCCGCTGCTGTACACGCCGGTTCCGATCCCCGTCCCATGCCGGTAGTGCTGGGACTCGCGATGCTCCATCTTCTCGCCCTTCCATGCGAGGATTCCGTTCTTGCTGTCGTAAATGGAGATCGAGACGCCAACTTCGGTGAAGGATGTTCCCTCGCTCGTCCAGTCGACCCTTTCCTCCCGCCAGTGGGTCAAGTCACCAAAGACGAAGCCATCCACGCCGAGTTTCTCGCCCAGATCCTTCAGCACAAATCGGTCCACGCTGTGCTGGTTCTTCCATGTTCGTATCGCCTTGTCGAGATTCGCCTCCGCCCCCGCCTGCGTTGCACGCGCGCGGGCCGACGCCTCGTCGATCACGAAGAACTTCTGCTGGCCGCCCTGCAGGTACGATCGAAGGAGTTGATCGACGGCAGGCACGCCGATCGGATCGGGCACCATCGCGGCCGTCCCCAGGTAGGCGAGCGACTCGAGCTTCAAGGATGGATACATCGGGGCCATGAAGACGGCGTCGGGCCCGGTGTGGACCGTCGTCGGCGTCGTCGCCTTGCAGCCGAGGAGGGCCATGGGAAGACAGGCGAGAGCGATGGCGGCTCGGACGAATGGACTCATCGTGTGGCCTCCGTGGATCTCGGGGCAGGCGGGCCGAGTCGGCGAGAACGGGTGTGCGCCCAGGAGGAGTCGAACCCCCAACCTTCTGATCCGTAGTCAGACACTCTATCCAATTGAGCTATGGGCGCACGCCGAAACAGTGGCGGAGAGGGGGAGATTCGAACTCCCGGTGGGCTTTTGACCCACAACACATTAGCAATGTGCCGCCTTCAGCCACTCGGCCACCTCTCCACGGGAGGCCCGAGCCTCGGAGGGAGTAGGATTCGAACCTACGGGTCTTTCGACCTGCGGTTTTCAAGACCG
>CAZNRY010000081.1:0-18196 GCA_964575675.1 uncultured bacterium | reverse complement strand
GAACCGCTCGACCTGCGGGATCGGGCTATGATCGAGGTCGCATACGGGGGTGGACTCAGGGTCTCGGAGCTTGTCTCGCTCGGGGCGGAGGGTGTCGACATCGAGAACCGGTGCGTTCGCGTGCACGGGAAGGGGAACCGGGAGCGAATCGTGCCTCTCGGACGCCCGGCGATCGCGGCGGTCCGAAAGTACTTACACGATGGGCGAGCGGGGTTGCTTCGGGGGAGGAGGAATGACCGGCTCTTCGTGAATCAGAGGGGGGGAGCGCTGACCCGCATGGGTTTCTTCCGGATCCTACGGCGGCGCGCCGTCGGTGCGGGACTGAGTCCAGCGCGGATCCATCCGCATCTTCTGCGGCACACCTTCGCGACGCACTTGATGCAGAACGGCGCCTCGCTGCGTGTGGTCCAGGAGCTTCTCGGGCATCGCTCTCTCACCACGACCGAGATCTACACGGCTGTCGATGCCACCTACCTCAGGCAGATCCATCGGAAACACCATCCCCGTGGATCGACCGCGAAAGGAGCGCACGATTGATGAAGCATCGAGCCTCGGGCACTGGAACCCGGCGGTGCGTTCAGATAGGGACTCTGTTCGCAATCCTTCTTCTCTCGGCAGTTCCGGCTCGCGCCTTCGAACACAGGACGAGCACCCCGAGCTTCGGGGCGCAGTTCGGTTATGGGCTACTCTTCGGCGGTGAGACGTTCACGATAAGCGACTATCCGACGCCAACCGACGGCAATCCGGACGCGACGACCCGTTGGACGCCGAAGCTGGCGGAGGTCTTCAATCAGTGGGGGCCCTCGGCCCACGTATCGGTCCGCTTCGTCCTGGACCGAAGCCACGCCTTCGGCCTCGGGTTCGATGACATCCGCTACAAACGGCACGAGGGCTGGACGGAACCGCAGCGCCTCGCGGTGCCGAAGTGGGTCAAGTTCTCGACCATCCACGCGGATTACTATCTCTACTTCCATCGGAGGGAGAGGATCTCCTATTATCTCTCTCCGTCCTTGGGGATCCAGCAGCGCGAGATCCGGTACAAGGGAAGCGAAGTGGACAAGGAGGAGTTTCGTCTTCTGTACGGAGGGGGGCTCGGTTTGGAGTATTTCATCTCCCGATCCGCAAGCATTGATCTTGGCGGACGCATCTACGCACTTCGGGGGGGCACCGGCACGAGTGTGGCCATGCAGCCTGCCCTGGGCATCCACATTTACGTGATCTAGGGAGGGGGATTGACGCCCGTCAAACGATACGCGGTAGGGGACACCCTCTACCATGCCGATTACGGCGAGGGAATGGTAGTTGGGGTCAAGCCTCGTCCGTTTTTCGACATCCTCGAGGTGGCGTTTCATGACGGGGTCCGGCGGCTGAACTCCAACCACCCGCGCGTTGGACAGAAACCCGCCGACGCGCAGGCGTCCGGTGCTGATCTCGAGTCGATCCCTGCCGATTCCCAGGCTTCGGCGGCGGAGGATGACGGGGCGCTCTGGATCGATCCGGAGACGGTCGCCAATTTCCGCACCCTTGCCGAGGTTCCGAAGGGCAGTCCCGAGCGCTTTGTTCTTCACCTCAGCGCCGAGCGGCTGGCCTTGACCCGTGGCTTCGAAAACCTGCTTTGCCTAAACGGCGTTCGCGATCTCGAGCAATACGACTTCCAGATTCGGGCCGTGCTGCGTGTCTTGCGGCAGATGCGCGGGCGCGCCCTGCTTGCCGACGAGGTAGGTCTGGGCAAGACGATCGAGGCTGGCCTCATCCTGAAGGAGTATGCCCTGCGGGGGCTCGTCCGACGGGCCCTTGTTCTGGCTCCGGTCTCTCTTCTGACGCAATGGCGGGAGGAGCTGACCCACAAGTTCGACCTACCTTTCGTCGTGCGCGCGCGCGGGGAGGACTGGGGGAGCCATCCCTTCATGATTGCCTCGCTCGATACTGCCAAGACGGAGCGTAACCGGGAGGAGATCGGCCGGCAGGCCTTCGACATTCTCGTTGTCGACGAAGCACACAGATTGAGGAACCATCTGACGCAGGGATGGAAGTTCGTCGACGCCCTCTCTCTGAAGTACCTGCTCCTCCTGACCGCCACACCCGTGCAGAACGATCTCCGCGAACTCTACAATCTCGTCACGCTCCTCAAGCCCGGGGCGCTTGGGACGTACAGGGCCTTCCGCAAGCAGTTCATGGTCCGGGGGGACAAACGCCTTCCGAAGAACACGCGCCAGCTCTCGGCCCTCTTGAGCGAGGTGATGATCCGGACGACGCGCAGCTCGACCTCCTTGAAGTTCCCGAGGCGCGATGTCATGATCCAGAGCTTCGACCTGAGCGTGGAAGAGCGGAAGCTCTACGACGGCGTCTCCTCCTTTGTCCACGACATCGTCGTCGATAGTGAGCCTGAGGAGTACTCGCGCTGGCATTTCCTGCTCCTCGTGCTACAGAAGGAGATGGGCAGCAGCCATTACGCCGCGCAGAAGACGCTTGAGCGATCCGTACGCGCATTTGGGCGCGGCGCCCAGACGCGACGCCTGCACCGGCTCGTCGAGATGGCTCAGGCTGTCCGCACGAGCCGGAAGTTCGAGGGTCTTCTCGCGCTCATCAATGGCGAGGAGCAGGATGAGAAGATTCTGATCTTCACGCAGTTCCGCCGGACCCTCGAGTATCTCGAACAGGGGTTGCTGAAAGCGGGCGAGAACCCTGCGATCTTCCACGGGAGCCTGAGCCCAGGGGAGAAGGATGCGGCTGTCGTCTCGTTCCAGAAGGACCGGCGGATCCTGATCAGCACGGAGGCGGGGGGCGAGGGGCGCAATTTACAGTTCTGCCGAACAGTCGTGAACTACGACCTGCCGTGGAACCCGATGCGGATCGAGCAACGCATCGGCCGCGTGCACCGCCTGGGCCAGACGCGCGACATACGAATCCACAACTTCACGGCCCGCGACACGCTCGAAGACTACGTCCTGGCGATCCTGCACCGAAAGATCAACATGTTCGAGCTTGTGATCGGGGAGATGGACATGATCCTGGGCCAGTGGAGCGAGGGCGAGAGCTTCGAGCAACGCGTGTTTCAGATATGGGCGAGTCATCGCAACAAACGCGACCTCGATGAAGCGTTCGGCAAGTTCGGCGAAGATCTGGCGCTCGCGCGCAAGCGCTACGAGAAGATCAGGGATTACGATCAATCGATCTTCGAGACCGTCGCGCCGACCGTGGAGGATGCGTGATCAAGGCGTCGGTCCTTCAGCATTTCGTCCGTGACTGGCTTGCCGTCAGGGGGATTGTTCCCGAGGCGATCGAGCCGGACGTCTGGGCATTTCCCGTTCCGAAGGAGCTTCGGGAGCGCTTCGGACGCAGCGACCTCGCCCTGTCCTTCAACCAAAGGGCGCTGTCGCGCCACCCGCGCTCGGAGCTGGCCACGGTGGGCAACCCGGTCTTCGATCGTCTCCTCGGCGTGGCCCGGGAAGAGGGGCGGGTGGGGGTCGCCTACACGCCGCCTCCCACGCCTGCCGCGAGGCCGCCGACCCTTGCCAAGGCGGGCGAGCTGGGTGGGCTTGATGCCACCAAGGCGGAGCCTGTCTACCAGGCGATCTGTCACTTCGTCTTCACGATCTCCTATCCGTCGATCGAGGCGGCCGACGAAATGGAGGTTGTCAGCATCGACAGCGGGACGCTCGACGTGCTGGCGCAAACGCCGGATCTGAGTGATTTGTGGGGGAAGCTCGAGCGGGAGCCGCGGAAGGGGCGCTGCGTTCTCCCGGTGATGCCGCTGCCCCAGCGCGTCCTCGATGCATCGCTGGGGGCGTTCGAACGACGCATGCGCCGAAGGATCAAGAAGGTCGTCACGACTTCCGTGGGGCATCTGGACGAGGAAACCCAGTCGATCAAGACGTACTACGAGCAGTTGATCGAGGAGGCGCGCAATCAGAGCCGACGTTGGTCGACTCGGGTCGAGGAGCGCGAGGATCGCGTCCAGTGGCTGCAGCTGGAGTGGAAGCGACGGATCGAGGAGGCGACCGAGTTCTGGCGGCCCCGGGTGAGCGCGCGCCTTGTGGGGCTTGGCATCCAGATGATGCCGCGGGTCGCCTATCGGTACGGCTCGGCTCGTGGAGCCGGAAAGGGCGGGGCGCGCTCCTGCTGCCGCATCTGGGACGAGGTGACCCGAGGCTTCCTCGCTCCGTATTGCGCCGAGTGCGGGCGGACGGGGCTTGAGGAAGCCGTGGCACGCCAGGGGGTGGGGATTCTCTGCCCAGCGTGCGCGGCGAAGCCCCGCCTCGTCCCACCCTTGGATCCGGCGCCAACCGGCGCGAGGAGGGAGCGAACCCGCCGAGCTGGGAAGGATCCGGTCCCGAGGGCGCCGCGCCCCCCCTTGACCCTGGTCAAGAAAGGCGGATAAGCTGATGTCTCACGTTCCGAACCGCGAAAGGGAGGGGTAGGGGTGACGGAAGGAAAACTGACCAAAGAAGAGCTGCGAGACGATCCCGTCGTCGATGCCTTCGTGCGTGCTGTGACCCTTGTGCGACAGAGGGCAACCGTGATCGCGGTCATCTTGGGGATCATCGTCGTGGGCATCGTTGCCGCTCAGCTCGTCCGTCAGTCGGGATCAAAGGCGGAGAAGGAGGCCTCCTTCCTCCTCCTGGACGGGGAGGGGCAGTACCTGTCCGGAAACACGCCGGAGGCGCTGAGGCGGTTCCTCGACGGGGCGGAGAAGTTCAAGGGGGCCCCAAGTGGAAAGATCGCCGGACTCCGCGCCGCGGACTGCCAGCTCGAGCTCGGCCAGTCCGGGGAGGCCAGGCGGCTCTACGAGAAGTTCCTCGACTCGAGTCCGAAGGATGGTCTCTTGCGGGCCTCGGCCATCAGGGGCCTCGCCAAGGCGCTCGAAGCGTCTGGCCAGGGCGACGAGGCGGCCAAGAAATACGCCGAAGCGGCGGAGGTCGCGGATTCTCCCTTGAGAGCGGACGACCTGATCTCGGCTGCGCAGATCCATCTCCAGGCGGGCCGGCTCGCGGAGGCGAAGGCCCTCTACCAGAAGGTGCTCGATCAGTTCCCCGGAAGTGTGCGGGCGCGCGACGCCAAGGAAGGCTTGGACAGAGTGAGGGCGCGCGCGGGGTCCTGATCCATTCAGCTGCCCCTTGGCACGAGCAAGGGCGCAGCAGGTGCCGCCCTAAGCGCCGTTGCAGCAGAATGCTGGTGAGAAATGCGGGCTAGTGGGCGATCACTACCAACGACGGAGCATCTCCCCGCAGCTTGGGCAGAAGCGCCGCGATCGTTCCGGACGTCACGAGCGTGGGCCTTCGGATAGCCTCGTCTATTTTCAACGGATCCTCCCCGTTCAGGATCGCAAGCCCGGCGGCGTAGGCGCGATTCATCCGGGTTGCGCGGCGCATGAGCGATCGTCCGTAAAGCTGCGCCCCCTGTTTGCGCGCGGCCCCCGAGTCAGGCGCGGCTGCGAGTGCCTGGCGGAGCGCAGAATCGAAGCCCCCCAGGATCCGCGGGAGACTTTTCGTGGCCGCGCCCGCCGAAGCCGCCCAAAGAAGCGTCCCATCCGGCAGCCGGTCGACGGATGAACCGATCGAGTAGGCAAGTCCCTCGCGCTCACGGAGCTGAAACTGGATCGCTGAGGAGAGCACCGCGTTCCAGACCTCGAGGGCGGAAACGTCCTCCTTCTCGATGCGGCCCAAGGGTCTCACGAGTGTGATGCTCGCCTGGCGTCCTCCGATCTTCTTGACACGGAGAAGGGTCGAGTCGGGGAGGATGATGCCGTCGAGCTCGGGCGCAACAGCATCCCCAGCGGAGATCGATCCCCGCAGGCGGTCCACGACCGCCCCGCCGCGCTCCGGCGGGGGAGAGGGGTCGCCCGGCCGCAAGGATCCGAGGTGCCGCTCGGCCAGGTCGCGGATCGTCGAAGGCGGCAAGCCGGTCGCCACGACGAGTGTCATCCGATTCCCGACCCAATAGCGGCCGGCCAGACTTCGCAGGTCCGACGGGGTGATCGACTGGAGCGTGGCCGCTGTTCCGAAGACTCCCCGCGCCCGCCAGGAGTCGCCGTACAGAGCGCTGCGCACCATCTGCCGTCCGGCGGCGCTACTGCTCGAGGCGGCCCGTTCCGCGGCCGCGACCATCGCCGCGCGCGCGTCCTCGAATTCCTGGTCGGTCCACGCCGGGTCGCTTAAGAGATCCGACAGCAGTTGAAACGCCTGGTCGGAATCCCTGTCGAGGGTCTGCAGCCGGACGAAGCTCGCCAGGGTGGTCGAGTAGAAATCGTCGTATGGGATGTTCGGATCGTCCGCCGTCTTGATCTCGGCCCCCATGGCCCGAATGCGCTGCTGCAAATCGGCCGGATCCGAGCGCGCCGTCCGGACGCTCATCAATCGATGGAGAAGCTCGACCGCGCCGTCCATCCCGGCCGGCTCGGCTTCTGAGCGCCCTGTCACGAAGAGATGAAGGGCGAGTACCGGGCTCTCGGGACTCGAGAGGACGAGCAGCTCGAGCCCGTTCGTAAGGGTCGCGCGAAGTGTCTCGGCCCGCGGCGCCGAAACGCTGTCCTGGGCGGCCTCGCTCGAAGGCAGCGCCACGGCCAGGCGCGAACTTCCGGCCGCCCAGAGGGGCCGCACACGGGCGAGATCGGCGGGGGAGAGGTCCGCAGTCTCCTCGGGAAGGCCGAGTATGGCCTCGATGCCCTGGGCCGCGATCTCATCGCCGCGGATGATCCCGTAATAGTGCGGCTTCTCGCGCAGGAAGTACTCCTGGGTCTCGCGAGAGACTTTCCACGAGGCAATCTCGTTTGCGGTAGGGGACGAGATGCGGGCCAGAATCAGCGGCATTTCCCGCGCCACGGTTCGCCAGTCCAGCGAAGCGTCGGTCTCGACCTGAACCCGAAGGTAGGAGCGGCCGGGGAAGAGCTGTAGGTGCGCGCCCGCTCCAAGAATCTTCCCGGTGAACCGTTCGCGCAGGTTCGTCGGCAAGGGAGATGCGTCATCGCCCGCGAGGAGCTCAGTCATGCAGGCAAAGGGAGTGTACTCGGCCGTCCTAGGGTCGGGGCCCGCATAGACCCACTCGAGGACGTTCGAGTTCCCTTCGTGGTAGACGACCCTGTTAGATCCATCGAGTGCGGTCTCGGGGAGGTCCAGGGGGGGAGGCTGCGCGCCCGGCGCCTCCGCGCCGAATGTTTCTCGAACGATGCCTTCCATCTCGGCCGGGCGGAAGTCCCCGATAACGACGAGCGTCATGTTCTGCGGCGTATAGAAGCGATGGTAGAAGGAGAGAATCGCATCGCGAGACATCGAACGGATCGATTGCGCGCTCCCGACGACCGGGAGACCGGGGCCCAGAGGGCCGAACGCGCAGAGATCGAGCGCCCGCTCTCGCTCAAACGTTCCCTGATCGCGGTCCTTCGACAGTTCCTCCAGGATGATGCCGCGTTCCTTTTCGACCTTCTCGGGCGGCAAGGTCGAGTGAAAGAGCATGTCGCATTGGATCTCGAGCCCCCGGCGGATGTTTTCGGCCGGCGTGACCATCATGTAGAGAACATGCGTCTGGCGGGTCGTTGCGTTGTTGTAGCCGCCCAAGGCGTCGACCTCGTCGTACAGCTGCTCCTGCGTCCGCGTCTCGGTTCCATTGAAGAGCAGGTGCTCTAAGAAATGACTCGCACCGCTGGTGGCGAAATCTTCGCGGGCTGATCCAGAGTGCACGATGACCGAGCTTCCCACGAGCGGCGCCGCGTGACTCTCGAGAAGCAGGTACGTCATCCCGTTGTCGAGATAGCCCCAGACCGGATGCTCAGGCGTGCGGCGGGGCTCGGTCCGGCGAGCGGCAGAGGTTGTCGCGGCCGGATGCTTGGATGGATCAATCCGGGGCGCGCCCGATGAGGGCGGCATCGAGCCCGAGGGCATCACGGGCATCGACTGAGACCGCGCGATCGCTGCGGGCAGCAGGACGGCAAGGATGACGAGCCCGAAGAGGGACACGACCGTCCCGCTGGAGAGAGCTTCGGCACGCCGGCCAGAGCCGGGCCGGGGAGGGAGCAGCGGGCGGGGGCGGACCCCGTGCCGGGCACGCAGAGGGCCCGGAGAACCCCGGTGGAGTCCGTCGGATCTGTTGAATAGGAATGTCGCATAAGATACATTATGTAACCATGCCAGATTGCCGAGGCCGCGCATCCATGCGTCCTGCAAGCTCGATACGCGCATTGCAACACCTCCCCTGTTCTCACGGCGGCATCCCCTCTCCTGCGCGGGCCGGGCTCGGGGCCTTAACGCCTTTGGTTTCTCGGAGATCGCGACTTCATCTTTCGATTCAACGCCCGGGCACAACTGATGCATAGGTCATTGATCGGAGGCGAGAGAATGGACGGCAAGACGTGCATCGGGTCTCGCCTTCGACGTCAGAGACCAGTCTGCGCTGTTCGCGAGTAGTCCTGGCGATCCCGGACCATGAACGCAAGTTGGGGTTCCGAAGTTTGGTCGCCTCGCACGGCAGTCGCGGAGGACGCTCTGAGCCGATTGCCGGCCCCTGGCCGGCTAGGTCGCGGGTCCCCGGCCACGTGCCCTTGGGGCCCGCGTCTCTTCTCCCGGGAATGCTCAACCAAGGCCCGCCAATCGCTCCCGAGAGCGCGTAGCAATCCAACCCTCCCTGCGAAGCTCCAAGAGCTTGCGGAAGCACTTACGAGCCTCCTTACGATCGCCATCGGAGAGGCATGCCTCTCCGAGAAGGAAGAGCGCCTCGGCGATACGCGGTGAGTTCTTCTGGTGTTTGACGAAGTCCTTCAGGGGGCGGCGGGCGTCGCGCGCATGACCGAGAGCTAGGAGTGCCTTTCCCTTGGCCAGAGAGAGCTCCCAGTACTGGTCCTTTTCCAACTCGCGGCGCGCGGCTAGGAGGGTGTCGAGATGGGCAAGGGCCTCCCCCGCCTCTCCACGGGCGGCGAGGAGTGATGCCAGATCCGACCGTACGTCAATGAGTTCCGGGTGATCCATCAACCTCTGCCGTAGGATGAACTCCTCGCTCTTTCGGTCCAACAGACGGTCGAGGAGGGCGACGAAGTTTTCGGCGGACTGGAATCCTACGGCGATCTGGAGCGGTCTTCCGTCCGGATGAAGAAATCCGATCGTAGGGTAGCCCGTGACGCCGTACTGCTTCGCTAGATCCCGCCGGCGATCCCCGTCGACCTTGACGGCGATGAGGCTCCGGCAGCGGTCGGCCACGCGCGAGTCGGCATAGGTTTCTCGATCGAGGCGTTTGCACCAACCGCACCAGGTCGTGAAGAAATCCACCATGATCACCCGCCCCTCGACCTGCGCTTGATCGATGGCAGACTCCCAATCCGCCGCCCACTGAATGCCCCCCCGCTCTGTGGTTGCGCCGGAAGAGGCTGTCCACCCGACGGAGGGGAGCGACATGAGGAGCAGGATGATCCAACAGAGCCGGGCCTGACGCCCTTCTCGATCCCTAGACCTGTCCAATCCTCTGCTCCACCGCGGCGCGCAGGGCTTCTTTGCTCAGCGCCCCGACCTGTTGACCGACCGGCTCCCCGCCGCGAAAGAAGATCAGTGTGGGGATGCTCTGGATTCCGAAGGCGGTCGTAATTCCGGGATTGGCATCCACGTCGACCTTCGCGAAACGGACCTTTCCGTTCATCTCCTTGGCGAGGTCCTTGACGATTGGAGCAATCAGGCGGCACGGGCCGCACCAGTCGGCCCAAAAGTCGACGACAACAGGCAGCGGGCTCTTCAAGACTTCACGGTCGAACGAGGAATCGTTCACCTCGATGACATCACCCATTTGGCTCTCTATCTCCTTCCTCTGTTCGCGCCCTCACGGTGCTCCTGGCATAGACGCAGAATCATCGCCTCAAACGCTGTCTCTTGTTGCGAGGAGGCGATCTCCCCCGCCTTCACGCCCCTCTCTAGACGATAGCATTCACGGAGAAGCCGGGACAGGACAGCTCGGGGCTGCGCGCTGCCGCCGCCCCTCCCCCACCGCGCATCGAGATGGCGATTGCCGAGCATCCACGTGACGGCCGGGGGGTTCCATTTCTGCCTCACGCTGTTCCAGTAGCGGAGGGCCAGGACCGCGTTTCCGGAGAGGACCGCTTCCTCGAGCTCGACCAACCCCCCGGTGATCCCAGTTCTGAGCCAGTCTTCGAGATCGGCGGAGGTGACCTTGGCGCCCGACCCGAGACGCAGCCCAAGCCTGTCGATCTCGTTGCTGATCTCGAGGAGGTTCGGCCCGACCGCGTCGACCAGGCGACGCGCCTCCTCCTCCGGCAGCGCCATCGCATGCCGTTGTTGGGCGATCCGCCTGGCCACATGAACCGCCTTCTCGAAACTCGGATGCTCGAGAGCTACCAGCGCATTGGCGCGCTTCAGCGTCCCTTTGATGAACTCGTTGCCCCGCTCCAGCTCCCAGAGTGGCTTCTCGCTCAGCAGGGCCAAGTGGATGCCGGGGCTCGGGCGCTCCATCCAACCCCAGAGCTCGCCCCGGTCCGCCACGGCCGAACGGCCGTACCGTTCGGCCTCGGTGACGATCACCAGGCGCGCTTCCGCAAAGAGCCCGACATCGCGGAGCCCCGACGCGAGATCCGCGAGGGGGACCTCCCTTGCCTGATAGACCTCCCTGCTCCACCGTCCCTCAATGCCGGCGCCCAGGACGGCAACGCGCATCTCCTGCAGGATTTCATCGCGGAGGAGGACCTCCGGTCCGGCCAGGAACAGACTCGAGGGCGGGCCAAGATCTCCCAGGCAGTCGAGGAACTTCTCGGCCTCGAACTTCCGGTGCCCCCAGTCCGCGCTCACCACTGCTCCATCGTTCGGGCGAGGATGTCTTCCGCCAGGTCGGCGATCGCCTTCGCCCGCGCGCTCTTCTCGTCCGTCAGCGGTTGATCCTGTCCGGAGGCGACGGAGTAGACCGCGGAAACGGTGATCTGATCGTCCTTCCAGAGGTCGCGATTCTTGGCCGTCTCGTGGAGCGTCGCCCCTACGCGCAGCAGGACGATGTAGTCCTCGGGGCTCTGATCGGCCGAGTAGTTGTGGACCTTGTTCTCGTAGGCGATGACCCGCGCATCGAGGACACAATCCGCTCTCTTCTCTCCGACGATCTTGAGCCGTCCATCCTGAATGAACCGTTGGGTGACGGCGGCCGTGATCTCATTCGCCACGTCGTATTCCAGCGTCTCATTGCGCAGGATCGGCACGGCGATCGTCTTGATATGGGAGGGCAGTGAGCTGCCGGAGAATGAGTAGATCCCGCACCCTGACGCCATGAGCGCCAGTTGTGCGGTGAGGATTGCGCGGAAGACCCTGTCTCGTCTCATGCAGGCAGTATAGAAACCCTGCGGACCGGCGACAACGGTCTTGGAGGCGTTCAGGGGGCGGGCTAGCGGTCTCTCGCCTCGGCGATCTCCCGAAGCCCGTACTGCTTCATCCGGTAACGAAGCTTGTCGCGTGTCGTCTGAAGCAGCTCGGCCGCGCGGGTCTGGTTGCCGCTCGACGCCTCGAAAGCCCGAGCGATCAGACCGCGCTCGATTTCCTCGATCCATTCCTCGAGCGGGACTCCCCCGGAGTCGATCCGCCCCTCCACGAGCGCGGACCGAAGCGACTCGACGAGGTCCGTCCCCCTCCCCCTCCCGGCCGACTCGACGCCGAGCTTCAGATGGCTGGGCTCGACGTACTCGGCATCCTCGAGGAGGATCGTCCGCTCGAATACGTTCCGTAGCTCGCGGATGTTTCCGGGCCATGGGTACTCGAGGAGCTTCGCCATTGCCTGGGGCCGAACCGCGCGGAACCGCTTGCGGAAGGATTTGCTGAAGGTCGCCACGAAGTGCTCCGCGAGAAGCGGGATGTCCTCGCGGCGCTCCCGGAGCGCGGGCATGCGAATCGGCACCACCATGAGGCGGTAGTAGAGATCTTCCCGGAACCTCCCCTCGGCGACCATCCGGCTGAGGTCCTGGTTCGTCGCGGAGATGATTCGGACGGTGACGCGGATGTCCCGCGTTCCCCCGACGCGCCGAAACGACATATCTTCTAGGACCTTCAGGATCTTGACCTGCAGGCCCGGACTCATCTCCCCGATCTCGTCGAGGAAAAGGCTCCCCCCGTCGGCCAGCTCGAGGAGCCCCTGCTTGCGGGCCCGGGCGTCCGTGAACGCGCCCTTCTCGTGCCCGAAGAGCTCGCTCTCGAGGAGCTCGCGCGGGATGGCTGCGCAGTTGATCTCGAGGAAGGGGCCGTCGGACAAGGGGCCCGTGTCATGGATGTACCGGGCGATCACCTGCTTGCCCGTGCCGCTTTCCCCCGTGATCAGAACGCTGGTTGTGTCGGATGCGGCCACCTTCTCCGCGACGTCATAGACCGCCCGAATCGCGGGCGAGATCCCCCGAACGAAATCACGCTCGTAGCGCTCGCGCTCGTCGCGCCGGCGATGCGAGAGCTCGCGGAAGGCGCGGGCCGATTCGAGGGCTTTCTGGCAGAGCATCTTCACCTGATCGAGATTGACCGGCTTGATGAGGAAATCGTAGGCGCCGGCCTTCATCGCCGCGACGGCCGTCTGAACCTCCCCGTAGGCCGTCATGAGAATTACGGGGAGATCGGGATCCCGCTCGCGTAAACGCCCGAGGAGCTCGAGTCCCAGCCCGTCCGGAAGCCGCAGGTCGAGCAGGACGAGGTCGGCCCCTTCCTTCATGGATATTTCCCACCCCTCGGCAAGCGTTCCCGCCGTTCGAATCGTGTATCCGCTCTCTTCCAGAGAACGGGCGAGAAAATGCCGCAAGGATTCTTGATCGTCGATGATGAGTATCGAAGCTGGCATCGCGCTCCTCTCTATTGGCTCGGGGTCGGAAGAGAGATCAGGACCCTCGTTCCCCCCGTTGCGGGCGAATCGACCTGCATGGCGCCTCCGTGCAACTCGACGATGCCGCGGCTCACGTAGAGCCCCAGCCCTGTTCCAGTCGGTTTCGTCGAGTAGAAAGGCTCGAAGATGTGCGGAAGGTGCTCGGGGGCGATGCCAGCCCCACGATCTCCGACCCAAATGCCCACGATCGATTCCTTCTCGCGCCGGTCGTCCCGCCAGCCGATTTCTACCGACTCGCCCCGAGGGGAGGCCTCGACTGCATTGCGAATCACGTTGACCAGAACCTGGAGGATCCGATCGACGTCCACCTCGACCCCGGCGGCGTGGAAGGACTCCGCAGCGGGCGGGTGGAGGGCGAACTGCACCCCATTCTCACGCGCTTGCGGCTCGGCTGTCTGGCACGCCCGCTGAATCAGCTTCGCCACCGCGATCCGCTCGCGTGTCAGAGGTTGCGTGCGGGCAGGCTCGAGGAGGTCGCACACGATACGGTCCAACCTCCCGATCTCCGCTCGGACGAAGCCCAGATCACCGTGCTTCTCGGCCGGGATTGAGCTGGAGAGGAACTCGACGCCCGCCCCGATGGCCGCCAGAGGATTTCGGATCTCATGCGCAACGGCGCTGGCGAATCGTCCCAGCGCGGCAAGCCGGTCGAGCCGGCGCAGCTCTTGCTCCATCGACCTCAATGGCCTCAGGTCGGAGAAGGTGGCCACGATTCCGCCAATCTCCTCTCCTCCGTCTCCGAGCGGCACCACGCTTACGCGGATCGGAAACGTCTCTTTCTTCCCGTGGACCGTCACTTCCTGCTGCGATATGCGGGCCTGCCGTTCAATGGCTGCACGGCAATGGGCGACAAGCTGGGGCGACCGCGCTCGTAGGCTTTCGATCGGGCGGCCGAGCACCTTCTCCCGATCGAGCCCGAGGAGCATGAGGGCGGCCCTGTTTGCCGCGGTCAGGGTTCCGGCGCCGTCGGTCGCGATGAGACCGTCCTCCATCGCTTCGAGGAGACACTCGCGGAAGCGCCTCTCGCGTGCGGTGCGGCGATGTTGGCGGACCCTCTCCAGGAGCGTGGCCGCCTGAAACGCGAGCTGCTCAACCTGCAGCGGGTCGCTTCCCGCCCCCGTCTCGGGATTGGGGCGGAGTGCGAGCAGCCCCATCACGCAGCTGCCGGTCTCGGCCATCTCTGCCCGTCCCGCCACCCCTTCCGGCCCGACCTGGAGGGGGAGGATCACAGGCAAAGGGGCGGGCGTTCCCGGCGGTGCGGGCGCCGTCTCATCGATGCACACGGTTCCCCCGGCCAGGGCCTTCTCCCACACGCTTCCCCGTAGGGTCTCGGCGGACCAGCGGACCGCCTCGCAAAGAGATCCTCCTCCCGTGCGCGCCCGATAGCCGCGCAGTCCCCCCGTTTCGTCCGCCGAGACAACGAGGACCTCCCCGAGTCCGTAGGCGTGACACAGGTAGAGGCTGATCGTGCGGAGAACGCGCTCTTCCTCCGGGTCGCGCAGCAGCGTCTCGGTCATCTCCCGGAGCGCGGCCAGGCGCACGTTGTCCTCGATCAAGTTGCGTTGCTTGCGTTCGAGGATGTCGGTCAAGGCGAGAACCGTCGCCTCGATGCCCTCACCCGAAGGGTGCCAGACCGGGATCTCCGGAATCAGCGCCCGGAGCTCATCCAGGCGATCCGCCAACGTGCTGGGCTCAGCTGCCGGGGTAGTCGACGCCAGGCGCTTCGGTTGAGGCAAGGACGTTCCCTCCCATGGGGTTTACCCTCTGGGTATCGGAAGGAGGGATGGAAGGGATGAGGACTTTTGCCCTATCAGCGCAGATGGCCGAACAGGCTCAGATTCTCTTGAGCCCAGGCAAGGAGCTTGTGGACCCCCTCCTTCGGGCTCGTGTGCGGCGCCCATCCAAGATCGGCCTGCGCCTTCTCGATGCGGGAGACGTAGACCTTCTGATCGCTGGGCCGCCAGGGGGCCACATCGTAGGGAATCGATCGACCGAGTCGCTCTTCGAGCAAGCGGATCAGCTCGATGAGGGAAAGCGTCATGCGGGGGCCCCCGCCCATGTTGTAGACGCCGATCTGCGGACCCCTGTCGAGGAATGCCTCATAGGCCCTGACGAGGTCCTCAACCCAGAGGACGTCGCGAACCTGCCGCCCGTCCCCGAAAACGGTGAGGCGGGAGCCGGTGAGAGCCGCCAGGACGAACCAGGCGACCCATCCCTGGTCTTCCAGGCCGAACTGGCGCGTCCCGTAAATGCACGACATCCGGAAGACCCCGGCTCGCATGCCGTAGAGATGTCCGTAGTCCTGAACGTAGAGATCGCCGGCAAGCTTCGAGCAGCCGTAGGGCGTGTGCTCGCAGAGGTCGACTCCGAACTCCTCGGGAATGCCTGCCGAGAAAGAATCGGCGAAACGATACCGCATTGGTTCCTCGATCAGGGGCACGCGGTTCACGTTTGCGCCGTAGACCTTGTTCGTTGAGCAGTAGAGGATCGCCGGGTGGTTCGGGGACCGCCGCGCCCCCTCGAGCACCCGGAAGGTGCCCAACGCGTTGGAGGTGAAGTCGGTCTCGGGATCGATCGTCGAGGTCGTCACGGCCGTCTGGGCCGCGGCGTGCACTACGGCGTCCGCGTCGCGCAGCAGCCGGTCCATCAAACCCGCTTCCCGCACGTCCCCGAGGATTCTCTCGATCCCCGGAATGGATCCCAAGTAGTCCCAGTTGAACGAGGCGTTCGGGTCGGGGCGGCCCAGCAGTTTCCCTCGAGAGAGATTGTCTACGACGACGATCTTGTGCCCGCGCGCCGCGAAATGCTCGGCGGCGTGCGATCCGATGAATCCGGCCCCACCAGTGATGACGATCCGCGCCATGCTGCAACTCCTCGCCTTGGAAGCGACCCAGGGCAAGGTTATCGACCCTTGTCCCCCGAGGCAAGCGCGGGAGGCGACGACCGCGTGTCTAAGCCGGTTTGACTTCGGCTGAGAAGCGAGCCCGCGCGCCGCGAGGTCCGGCGCCCCCGGAACAAAGCCCAAGCCGAGCGGATGCGCGAGGCGAGCTTCTCAGATCTACTCAAACTGGTTTAGCCGGGCGGAATCTGTATGGAAAGATGATGCGTTGAGCCGATCGCATCGGCGGGAGCGTAGCTGTAGGAAAAGAGCATAGACCTCAGGGGAACGGAGATCCCGGCGCGGGGGGTGAGAGGGGAGGCAGCGGTTCCCGGCGCGTAGGCGGCGCCGCAGAGAAGGGAAACGCTCGCGGGCCCGCTCACGCGGAGGCCGCCCGAGGCTGACCACTGCCGATAGCGGTCGACGGTCCCCGTAAGACTCAGGCGCGCCCCTGGGCCGATCTCCTGCTCGATTCCCGCGGCGGCCTGGCCCGGTAGGCGATAGGTTCCCCGATCGCCTCTCAGGTCGGGGCCGACGTTTCGAAGCGCTACGGCAAGCCGGGAAGCGACAGCAGAGAACTCCAGGCCGAGGCTGAACGCAACCCCTCGCAGGTCTCCCCCTCCTCCTCCAAGAGAGAGCGCATGCACGGCCGCGCCGCCGCGTAAGCCCGGGAGGAGTTTATGAGCGAAGCCCACGCCGACGACGAGCTCGACGGGGGCGAAGGAGCCCAATGAAGATCCGTCCTCGGCATAGGACGAGAGCTGTCCCACGTGGACGGCGGAGGCCTCGACACCGAGGCCCCCGCCCGCGAGCGGGATCACCCCCCCGACCCATTCCTGGCTCAAGCCGCTTTGCCAGCCCTGATGGCTCGCCGAAACCATGAAACCGCCGGCGGCGGCAAGAGCGGCCGGGTTGCACCGGATCGCCTCGGGGCCCGCGTCACTGCATGCCTGGAGCCCCCCCAAGGCAGTTTGAGGCGCGGTGAGGGGTCGCAGCAGCGACTCGAACGCGAATGTTCCAGCAGGCCCTGCAGCAGCCTCTGAGGGGAGGCAGAGACCGGAGAGGAGCAACGGAAGCGCAGCGAGGAGACTCCGACCCGGTTGGAATGGCCGTGACATAGTATTTCGCTGAAACCGCTATAATCGTGCCTAAGGGATGATGCCTTCACCTCCCCTGAAATCAGGCGTAACTTACAGTTAACATGCGTGTTGCGCTCCCGCAAAATGGATTGGGCGTCGAAGGAAATCGCATGGCCCTTGCCGCTCGCCCTGCACAGGCCGGGACGTCGTGCGAAACGCACGGAACCCGAATCGGGTGGGGTGGACCGTTGGTCCGGCCAATCGAGCTCGCAACGTGTGAGTCGGTCGGTCCCGACTCCATCTTCCCCGGCAGGCTCGGCTACGTCAGCTTCGTAGGTAGGCGGCGACGGTGCGGCCGATTCCCTCTTCGAGCGACACGCGCGGCGTGTAGCCGATGAGGCGCGATGCAAGGGAGATGTCGGCCTGCGAATCACGGACGTCCCCAGCTCTCGGAGGAGCATGTTTGGCCGAGACCCGCCTCCCTGCCGCCTCGCCGAGAAGGTCCAGAAGCCGCAGGAGGGAGATCCGGTCTCCGCAGGCGATGTTGACCGCCTCCCCATTTGGGGCGGGGCAGGCAAGCGCAGCCAGATTCGCCTCCACGACATTGTCGATGTAGGTGAAGTCGCGCGTTTGCTGCCCATCGCCGAAGATCGTCGGCGACTCCCCTCGGTCGATCGCGGTCAGGAAGAGGGGGATGACGGCTGCATAGGGCGAATCCGGGTCCTGCCTGGGGCCGAACACGTTGAAGTAGCGCAGCGTCATCGTCGGCACCCCGTAAAGCTCGGCATAGAGGCGCGTGTACTGCTCTGCGATCAGCTTCGAGAGGGCATACGGGGACCGAGGGGAGGGCGCCATCGTCTCCCGCTTCGGCAGGTCTGGCTGGTCGCCGTAGACCGAGGATGAGCCGGCCAGGACGAAGCGGCGGATCTTGGCCTCCCGAGCCGCCTCGAGCAGACCGAGGGTGCCATTCACGTTGACCTCATGACTCGTCCAAGGGTCGCGAACCGATCGCTCTACGGACGGCAGCGCCGCCTCGTGCAGGACCTCGCCCACATCTTCCATCGCCGCGGTCAGCGCATCCCGGTCGCGCAGGTCTCCTTCGAGGAACTCGAGCCGTCCCGGAAATTCCCTCAGCAGCCGGGCGACGTTCTCCCGATGTCCCGTAGAGAGATTGTCAAGCACCCGAACCTTGCGGCCGTCCCGGAGGAGCCGCTCGGCAAGGTGGGATCCGATGAACCCCGCTCCACCCGTCACCAGAACGATGTCGCCCAATGTAGCCTCCTGCTTCACAACCGGTAGAGCTTGGGGCTTACAGCCCCTTTCCAGCCGTTGCGGGTGTCCACGACGAGCCTGCTTTTGTCGAGAATCCGCGGATAGTCGATTCCTCGGTGCGCCGTGATCAAGGCCACGCAGG
>CAZNRY010000080.1:0-18302 GCA_964575675.1 uncultured bacterium | reverse complement strand
GCCGTGGATCCGTGTCAGGTATGCATTCCTACCATCACTACGGGGCCTACGCGAATCGCAAGCGGCGGGCCCTGCTGCGCCAGGGACGTGTCGGAAGGACGGGCGTTTCGGCGGGGGAAGAGGATGGTGGGTTTCAGCGCAAGCGGCGGGCGAGCTGGGCGCGGCTGCTGCGGAAGATCCTGGAAGTGGACCCGCTTCTGTGTCCCCGCTGTCGTGTGGAGATGAAGATCGTCTCTGTGATCACCGACCCCGCGGTGGTGGATCGCATCCTGGCCGGGATGCGAGAGAGGGGAGGGCGGGACCCGTTTGTTGGTCGTGGGCCGCCGGGCGATACGGCAAGTCTGCCGGAGGCGGCGGGCTGGTCATGCCGGTGAGGGGAGATGCTGTGGGTCGGAAAGGACGCGGTCGGCGCGCGAGGGCGGACCGTCAGGGGAGAATGCCATGCGCGAAGGCGAGCTGAGTGCTGGGGCGAAGGGGAGTGCGGCTGCCGCGGGCGTTGTTCGAGGCTGCCAGCGACCTGTTTTCGGGGGCCCGAGGGCGCCCGGACCAGCCCCGTGGCGTTTTCGACCCCTCCGTTCGTCTCGACCGGGCGCGTTACTCGGTAGGTTGCTGGATACAATCCCCTACACGCTCACGGCCGAACGACTGCGGCGGGTCCACCCCGGGGCGGAGATCGAAGTCTTCCCAGAGGGGGTGACAGAGGCGAACGTGGATCGGTTTCTCGCCGGCGGAAACCTGGGCTGAAAGAAGATCCAACGCCCCCCGGGGCTTCAATCCCCCGCACCAGGCTGGCGCAATGGAGTGTGACCAAGCCGTCCGCCGACCTCAAGGTCGTCCCCTCATGACCCCCGTGGGCAGTTTCGCACGGCGGGATCCCCCGCTGACGCGCGAGGATCCCCCCTCGCCGCGTCTGGCGGGCACTCCTATCTCCTCCCGGCCCGATCGGGGTGCTCCGATCCCTCCGACCCGGAGCCGAGGCCTCTGTGAACCTTCAGGAGGGTCGTTGTTTCACCTATCCCGCACGATCCGGATCGTCGATTCCCTCCCCCCCGCATTCAGCCGAACGAAATAGACTCCGGTCGCCGCCTGATTCCCCTTCGAGTCGCTCCCATCCCACGTCACCGTGCGCGTACCTCCGGGCGTGAACACATCGTGCAGCCGCCGCACTTCCCGTCCCTGGATATCGTAGACCGAAACCCGCGCCTGCCCGGGATCCGGCAGACCGAACTCGATTCCGATCGACGAGTCGAAGGGATTTCCGGTCCGCGCCCGCAACGAGAAGACCCCTGCATCCTGCGTCTGCACCGAGCTGGCGCCGGCCGGGTCGATGACCTGAAGCAAGTAGCTCCCACCCCCGGCGGGCGACTTGCTGGTGAGCAGCAGCCCGTACCAATCCTCGCGATCCAGGTGAACGGTGATCTCCTCCGTCCCGCCGATGCCCGTCGCATCGGCCTGACCCAACGCGTTCAGGAACGTGCCGAAGTAGGCCGCTCCGTTCGACGCGAAGCAGGCCAGAGAGAAGTCATTCGTCCCCGAGAGATCGGAGACCAGGAAACGCACGTCGCGGCCGCCGGCGACCGAGCCGTCGACGTGGACATCCCACATCGCCGCGATGTTCCCGGTCGGCCAGGTCCAGTTGTACGAGTTCGTCTGCCCCGGGGTGAAGGTCACCGTCTCCGGGCCGCTCTCCCACTGAAACGACATCGCGCCCCCTCCTTCGTGGAGGTATCTCGGGTAGTAGGTCGCATACGGGGAGTGGTTGAAGTCGCCCACGATGTAGACCACAGACTGCCCGCTCTGGTCATCCGCCAAGAAGCCGCTCGAGGAGTAGGCGTCGTCCCCATACAGCCAGATGCTCGCCGGACCCCCTCCCTGTGCGCGCGCGGCGAAGACCGTCCAATACGGGGACCAGACCTCCGCCTCGCCGAAAACGACGGGTTCGGCAAGAGCAGCCGTGTACCCCTCGGCGGGCGACACCTGGGGACCCAGCCAGATGCTGTACGAGTCGGCTCCATCGTTGGGCACCGTGAAGTAGACCCCGTACCAGTCATTCTGTGGCGGCGTGTAGGAGAACCACTCCCCTCCCTCTCCCGCGGCGTGCGCGTCGCTGCCGGCCGCGGCATCGGAGCGGCTCTTGTAGGAGTCACCGTCCGTCGACGCGAAGAGGTAGACGCCGGTATCCATCACCGATCCCGGCGCGTGGTACTGGCGGAGGAAGTAGGACTGGCCGGCCAGGAGGCCCGCATCCCAGACCTTGCCCAGGTAGCCCGAGATCCACCAGCCGCCCACCGGCGCCGAGATGATCTCGGGGTCGTGTTCCCACTCGATCGTGTGGGTGCCGCCGCCCCACGTCCGGACCATGCGCAGGTGATCCCGGTTCACGGGAGCGTGGTTGTAGTCGACCGCCAGGAGCTCCATCCCGCCCACGCCGGCGTCCGAGGCGTCCTCGAGAGGGGTCTGGTAGTTGGCGTCGTCGAACAGGGCCAGGCGGACATCCGTATCTCCGGCCGGCCGGCACGCGGTCAGAGACCAGTAGCCCGCGTTTGGATCGTAGTTGTAGAGCTGTAGATCTCCACCGGTCGTGACGGGAGACTCTTCCGCCAGAGTGTACGGAATGCCTCCGATCTGCAGTGTGTAGTCGCCCCCGGACTCCACCTTCGAGAAGAGCACGAACCCGTAGACATCATCAGCCGGCACGGTCCAGGTGATGTACTCGATGCCGCCGATCCCGTAAGAGTCGACCTCCCACTGCGCGCCGGAGCGGCCGCTCCAGTAGGGAGTGCCGTTCGACCGGAAGAGGGCCATCCCGAGATCGAGGTTGGCCGAGTTCGGAGTCACCTGAAAGGAGACGCGCTCCCCGGCAAAGAGCGGAAGGTCCCAGGCGCGCACGACCTCCAGCGGATGCCAGTACTCGCTGCGTTCGATCCCGTCGGCGAAGAGGAGGTCATCCCCGCTGTCCCAGAAGAGCTCGTAGTTGTCCCAGCTCCCGGAGTAGTGGGTCACGGCCAGGTGCTCGTTCCCGACGGTGGCATGGTTGTAGTCCCCGACGACGAAGTCGACCGATCCGGTGCCGAGCGCCGAACCGGCATAGAGGTAGTTGTGGTTGTTGTCCCCGTAGAGGGTGAGATCGTAGTCGGCATTGGCGGGCCCGCGAAGGCCGGCGGCGGCCCAGCTCGTCCAGCGCTGCGAGAGGACGAAACCACCGTCAACCCCGTTCCAGAACATGGCCGTGCGGCCGGGAACCTCGTAGATCATGACGTAGGTTTCGCCGGCGATCTTTCGCTTGGCGGTGTCGAGAATCCCGTTTCCGTCCGAGTCGTCCCAACCCCAGACCTCGTGCGTGTAGTCGCAGAGATTCCATGTGTTGTACTTCATCACGCAGGGGATGTTCAGCGGGCAGGCGGGAAGGGCGCAGTTCCCGTTCTCGGTCAGATCCAAGAGGTAGTAGTTGCGGCAGACGTTGCAGTCGATTCCGCCTCCGCAGTGTCCCTCCTCGACGTACTCGTCGCAGGCGCCGTAGACATGTCCCCACTCATGCGCGTAGACGCCGGCGGGCGCGCCGAAATAGAGGAAGCAGTAGGCCAGTCCGGCCCCGGCCCAGGATCGTCCCGTCTGGCGAGGCTCCCAGGTCGAGATGACGTTGTCCCATCCGCCGGCCCAGTTCTGCATGGACGCTGTGAAGTCGTCGACGATGGCGCCGTCGCCGTCGGCGTCGGAGTAGCCCCAGGAGGTCAGGATCTCGTTCATCATCCCGTAGGTGAAGCCATCATGCGGGATGAGGTAGGGAAGGCTGGCCGTGAGGTAGTAGTAGCCGTTGGTTCCGTCGTGGTCGAAGTGGATGTTGGCGCCGTAGGGCGCCGTGTTGCGGTACCAGTCCTTCGCGGTCTGCGCCGCGGCCGCAGCCGATGCCATCTCCGTTCCCGTATAGGTCCCGCCGGTGTGGCTCACGAAGATGTGGAGCACAAGAGTGGTCCCGCGAGCATAGTGGGCCGTGTCGTTGTCGTCGTTCAGCCGGAACCCCGGAGTGGACGGGGCGATGGTCTCATCCGGTCGGCGATCGCCTTCCCAGTCGGATCCGGGAGGCGGCGTCTCGAGCGCGCGCAGGCGCGCGACTTCGAGATCCTCCTCCGTGAAGAACCCCTCGAGCGGGATTTGCGGGGCGTTCTGACCGAAGGCTCCACCGGCGGTCGCCACTGCCAGGCCGACAAAGAGGAGCAGAAGAGTTGCCCGCTTCATGGCCGCACCTCCTGGGTGGCGCCCTGCTCGAGCAGCTTTGCTCGCTCGGTCGGGTTGAGTCCGGGAGGACCGGTCTCCTGCACCTCCGGGATCTCGATGCCGAGGCCGGCCGCAGGGTCGATGGTCAGTTGAGTGCGACTCGAAGCTTCGAGGAGCGCACGCTTGTTCTCTTCCAGGGAAGGCCGATCGCCCACGGAAGATGGGGCGGCCGCGGCCCCCGTGCGCGCCCGTCGCGCCGCCTCGAGTTTCAGCCGCTCATTCGGTGTCGGCTCCCGAAGAGGACCCTCGATCAGAATCCCGCGAGAGCCCTTGTCCCCCTCGAGGCGGAGAGGAAGCAACACGGCAACAAGGGGGATCTCCCCGACATCCGGCGCGAGACGGATGGGCGCAAGACCGCCGGGGGCTTCAAGCGCGGAAGGACCCACGGGGGTGAGGATGGGGACCCGCTCCTCGTCGGAGAAGACCGAAGCGGGAAGGAAGGCCATCCAGATGGCAATGGCGATCCACCGGAATGATCGGAGCATGAGTCGATGGGTAGACATTCGCTTTTCTCCTTCAGGCGCAGCGGCAGATGCCGTCGGCGGCGGCGGGTCCGGATCGCATCTTCACGGGACGGTCCGCGCATGGCGCGCGGGTGGCTTCTCCGCCCCCTCGCTTGCATCGAGTGACCGCGAATAATGCTAGCCGGTTCGGGGGCGGTACTCAAGCTCCCGGTCTCGTCTCCCGGTCTCGTCTCCGCTCCTGGATTGTGGGGAGTGCGAACCGAGCCTTGGGCAAACCGCCCGTGGAATGCCGCTCACCGATCCCGCGATCGTGGATCGGATCCTGGCCGGGATGCGAGAGAGGGGAGGGCGGGACCCGTTTGTTGGTCGTGGGCCGCCGGGCGATACGGCAAGTCTGCCGGAGGCGGCGGGCTGGTCATGCCTTCGACCGCATCTGCTTCGTTGCGCTTGCCCCGGCTCCTCGACGTACGGGACGTACGCCTACGTCGCCGAGGCTTCGCGCGCCTCGCATCTATGGCCGACTGCTCCAGCCCGGGCTGTAGTCACGGACGCGGACGCGCGAGGGAGCGTGGAGAGCGGGTCCAGTTTTCGCGATCGAGCTCCGACCAGGGCACAATGCGTGCCGTGCTGCGATCTTGCCGCTCGGTCCCGCCATAGACAAGCACCCGGTCGACCCGTCCGATGGACGGCGGCGTTGCGGCACGGACGGCCTCCTCAAAACGATCGAGGGGACGCAGGAATTCGCCGGTCACCGTCTCACCGGACTTCACCTCGATGGCCGTGACGCCCCCGGGATGCTCGACAACGAGATCCACCTCCTCGCCCTTGCGGTCCCGGAAGAAGGTCAGCCGCGGCGGCAGGCCTCGATGCGTGTGCCCTTTGAGGACCTCTGCCGCCACCCAGCTCTCGAAAATCGCTCCACGGAGCGGGTGACGCCGCAACTGACTGGCGGCCTGTATCCCGAGAAGAAAGCAGAGCAGCCCGCTGTCGAGGAAGTGCAGCTTCGGCGCCTTCACCAGTCTCTTGCCCAGATTCGCGGCGAAGACCGGCAGGCGGTGGACGAGGAAGCTCGTTTCCAAGACCGACAGCCAGGCCCGGGACGTGCCGTGATTCACGCCACAGTCGGCCCCGAGTCCCGAGAGGTTCAGAAGCTGGCTGCTGCGCGCGGCGCACATCCGAAGGAACGTCTGGAAGGCTAGCAGATCTCCCACGTTCAGGAGTTGACGCACGTCGCGCTCAACGTATGTGCCCACATAGGCGTTGTGCCAATCGACCGGGTCGAGTTTCTGCCGGTGCAGCGCGGGATATCCCCCGCGAAAGAGCACCTCGTAGAGATCGCGCGACGGACGGGGGAAACGACGGATCTCCTCCAGTGAGAGAGGCAGCAACTGAAGGAGCGCGGTGCGCCCCGCCAGCGACTGCGAAATCGAGGTCATCAACTGGAAATTGGCCGATCCGGTCAGGATGAACCGACCACGGCGCGGGTGTTCGTCCACCTCGACCTGGAGGTAGGAGAAGAGCTCCGGCACCCGCTGGATTTCGTCCAGAATGGCCCCGTCGGCGTGCTCGCGGAGGAAGCCTCGAGGATCCTGCCTGGCGTAATCCCGCGTGTCGGGCGACTCCAGCGAGACGTAGGGCTTAGCCGGGAAAGCCATCCGGCAGAGGGTGGACTTGCCCGACTGTCGGGGACCGGTGACGGTGACCACCGGGAACTGGCGGGCCGCGGCCCGCAGCCGGGGTTCGATGGTGCGGGTGACAAACATGACGGGATTGGACCGCAGACGGGGCTGATTGTCAATCAGATTGTCAATTGGCCCCGGGCAGTCTCCCTGCTGCGTCTTCACGAGTCTGGCAACCACAAAACCTGCTTCATGGTGTAGGCGAGCGAGATAGACCCCTGCGGGGACCTCGCGTCCGGAGTCGTCGCGACCGTCTCACTGCAGCGTGAATCAGTTATACTTGTCGCGTCGGCTAATCGACCCGTCGGAGAACCGGTTCGTAAACGGTCACCTCTGGGCCCCCGAAGAATTCCTCTCAAACCGCTCCGCCGAGACCGAGGCTCTCGCCGACTCTCTTCTCCACCCACTTCTGGTTGACTGGCCTGGGAACTCCGGACCCCGGTCTGGAGCGGTTGACGAACCCGCGCCTGTATCGAGGCACGCGACCGGAGCTGGTCTTGGTGGAAAGAAGCCAAGGATCGTAGCAACATGAGCATTCGGACATGCTACATTCACCACCACCGAAGATCATGGAGCTGTGGGAACGCCGGGAGGCTCAGTGATTGAGTTGGCCGTAAGCCACTAGATCCATTGAGGTTCGGGTTTTCTGGAAGGACAGGAGGTGCTATCGTGGGTGACCCCCGATCAGGCAACGGTGCAGCGGACTCCCCTTCCCCAGAATCGACGGCCAAGCTCCTTGCCCTGGTTCGAGGTGGCGATCACTCGGCCCGGGAACGGCTGTTCGCACGCACCCTCCCCCGCCTCCGGCGCTGGGCGTCCGGCAGGCTCCCGGACCGTCTCAGGGACGTTCTTGACCCCTCTTTTGGTCTCGACCGGGCGCGTTGCTGGGGAGGTGGCTGAATAGAATCCCCTATGCACAGGCAAGCTCGAGCATGAACAGGTCTCCTCCTGGTCCGAGAGGGTGGTTTCCCATGTCTCCGCCGCCTCGGTCAGTCCGGCAGGGAACGAATCGCGACCCCCAGCGACACATGCGACGTCCGGTCGTGCATCCGGGCGCTCCCGCCTGCGACCCCGATATCGGGGTCGGAGATCGTGAGGGCGTACTCCGCGGCAGCGCTCAGCCGTTTCGAGAGCGGGGTTCGCATCCCCAGTGAAACCTGCAGCGCGGCCCCGGCGATCTCGTATTTCTGGTCGTTCGCCTCCCCTCGGATCCGATTCTCCGGATGAGCGATCACGACCCCCGCGCCGATTCCCGCCCGGAGCGAGTGCCGGGCGATCCGGCGTCGCGCGATGAGGTCGAGGAACAGGTAGTTGATCCCATGCGAGACGTCGAACCGCTGGATCAGCGAGTCGACCGGCATCGCCCCATCGATCCTCTCGCCGTCGATGAAGCCGGTCGCGCGCTTCGATTCAGAGGTGCGCGCATAGATCTTCGCGTGCTTGAAATCGAGCGCGAGACCGACCCAATCGGGACGCTTCAGGAAAGTCCCCACGCGGAGGTTGTACCAGAGAGGACCTTCGAACGAGCGATCCTCCAAAGAGACGCGGCGCACGACGAAATCGGTCTGCCGTGCGGGCTGCCGGACCCGGATGTCGGTTCCCGCGGGGAAGCTGCGGCCGAGAAAAAGATCGAGGAAGACCTCTCTGGAGGCACCCGCAGCCGCCGTACCGAGCCACGCGGTGAGACAGATGGTGTAGATGATGCAGTTGCGCCAGGAACGGATCATCCGGGACCCTCCGCGGCGACGTGAACAGCCGAGCGGCGGCCGGCCGCGCGACGCTTCAATACTCTACATCCATCTCGTGCCCATCGACACCGACCGAGGATGATCCGGGCGGGGCGTCGCCGGGGAGAATGCAAGACGACCATAATGCCATAGAATCGACTAAGTCATGGTCGCATGATGCCAGCCGACTGCGGGGCGGCCGATCTCGTCGAGGTTGCCCTTTATTTTGCGGTCGATACGATGGCTTCCGTCTTCCTGGAGCGCTTCACCGGACTGACCGCCCTCGTCATCGCAGAATCACGATCCGCTGTCCGGCCTCCGGCTCTCCGGCGCGCAGACGGGCGAAGTAGACACCCGGGGGCAACGGGCGACCAGAGTCATCCTGACCGTTCCAGACGATGCGCCTTGGCGCCATCGCTGCAGATCCACGCCAGAGATTGCTCACGCTCCGCCCTGCAAGGTCGAATACCTCGATCTCCACCCGAGCATCGGTGGAAAGAGTGAGATCGATAGTCGTCTGACCGCTTGTCGGGTTTGGCCAGACAGCGATCCGACTGTCCGGATCGATTCCTTCCCAAGGAACGGCGCTGTAGGGATTGCCAATATTCAACTTCAAGACGAAGGCATCCCATTGTCCTCGTCTTCGACACCGGCCTGGGGACCTTTTCCGGCCCGGCCGAGGGGACCACCGGCGAGGACGGCGAGGTGTCGGTCGGCCTGGTCAGCGCCGAGCCGGGCATGGCGGTCGTGCATGCGTTCGTAACAGCCGACGACGTCCAGGAGGTCCGGCCCGTCCATGTGAACTTCGGCTGGGGCATGAGCTGGTACATCCGGGGGGAAGGTCCGCCCATCGACGTCGGCGGAGATGGCGATCTCGGCGGCTTCTACCTCCGGTGCGCGGAACTCCACGTGTCGCTGCAACGCGGTTCCTGGACCTGGGACATCGCGGATTACGACTTCCACCACGACGCACGGTGGGGGGGGTATTTCCCGGGCTCCGCGTTTCACTTCGCGCCGGGGGATGTCGTGCACTTGCGCGTCACGCCGAGTCACGACTCCGAGACCTGCGAGGAGGAGGGTTCCGGTCTGGGTGCACACGCTCTACGAACCCGACCTCGTCCACCAGAAGTCGTATCTGCTCACGTCGGGACGTGATCCCTTGAACTCGACAGTGAACGTCTCGCTGGTCCTGGAGGAGATTCCGTACTACGCGGATGGTCCAGGCAAGGCGTTTGCGCTGCGGCCGCTGCTGGTGGAACCGGCGGACGACGCGGTGCTGGACGGCTACATCGTCTCGCGGGACCAGACCGCGCCCCAGCGGTGGCGGGCGATCTCGCGGCGGTACCGGTGATGCGGTCTTCCAGGATCAGAAAATCGATGCCCCCCTCCGCCTTCCAGAACGCGTCGCAGTCACCGACCGTCAGCTTCGTGTTCTGCCCGACGAGGCTCCATCAGCCCCATCTCAGCCCCTCCTGGGCTCTCCGTTACCCGTGGTGAGATATCCGGGCTAGTTTACCCACCAGCCCTCACTCTCGCCATGCCAGTAGAGATCGCACATCCCCGGGACCCCTGCTCGACACAACTCATAGATGAGGTTCCATGCCTGCGCGGTCCCGCCCGGCGAGATGGAGACCCCGACGTTCACGATCGGGACGTGAAGCGTTGTGGCCGCGGTCATCGTGACCGGCGGATTGGTGCTGATCCCGATGTTCGGCACCATAGCCGGTACGACGAGACACGTCAGTACCATCAAGGGTACAAGGAGCTTCCTCATGTCAACCTCCCATGGCAGTCTTTCGACCGCCCTCTTTCCGGGGCGTCAATCATGTCAACCTTAGGTGCTCGCTTGCCACGGACACTCATCAGTCTCGCTGCCTAACGGCGAGACCTTCAACCTGCCCGTTCCTCCATTCATCGCCGTTCTTCTTCTCCTTCGGGAATGAAAGGACGATAACAAAGGATTTCCCCCTGGCTTCGTTCACACCGGGAACGAAGATTTTCACATCGGTTGAATCGTAGACCGAACTCGACCCCTGCTGCTTGCCGACAAACCACTTCTCGGCCCAGATCGTCTCATCGGATTTTAGCTGAAGGCCGACATTCCAGGGAAAAGTCACGCTGTGCATTTCCGGCGTTGGCCTCAGCCATCCTATGAACAGCCGGCTTCGATTTTTCAGGAGGTAGTCGATGAGCATCCCCGTGTCTTCGCCCTTGTGTATCTGGCGGAGCATGTCAACAGTCACTTCGTCGTCTTTGACGCGGAACGCGAATTCTTCTGCCTCGAAACACCACTTCTGGTCTTTGCACCCCTGCGCCACGCCAGGAGTCGGCGTTAGAACAACAGCGGCAACGAGGGCCGCCACTACCACAAGCAGCCATCGAGACATCGCTCTGCTCCTTTCCTTGCTAAATGGGTGCGTAGGGGATTGTATCCGCCCACCTCCTGAACATCGCGGGCGGCCGAGCCCCACTTCCGATTCGCCTAGGCCCATAGTAGCGCATCTGGTGCTGCCCCGCATCCGGAATCTGACTCACCACCGCGCGGATCCAGTCCAACGGGTCCAAGAGCCTCTCCGTTTGCCCGGTCCGCGGATCCTGCGGCGTCAACACCTGCACCCTCCCGTCCTCGGCCAACCCCACACAATCCATCGGCATCGCCACCCGCACCGCGTAGCGGGCTTGCTGCTCCAGCCGCGCCCGTTCCTCCGGATTCAGCCTCCCGCCCACGTGCACGGAGGACCGCCAGGGGAGAATGCCATGCGCGAAGGCTGGCTGAGTGCTGGGGCGAGGGGGAGTGCGGCCGCCAGCGACCCGGTTCGGGTCGCGCGGAGGCGCCCGGACCGGCTCTGAAACTCGCTGATCCCGCAGGTCGAAGTGAGTCTATTACTTGGATAACTGGCGTCAATCAGATGAGTTGATGGGTATTCCTTGACCCCCCCCTTTCCGTGATGTTAGGATGGATGTCTATGAAGCAGCCGAACCGATTCGCCATCTCCTGCCCCGCCGCGAGCCTTCGCTGGTGGTGGCGCCCTTACGCCCAGGAGGTGGCTGCGGCCAGGCCCTAGTCTTCGCGACGTTTCGTCTAGCCGACCCACTTCCGTAGCCGGGGGTGGGTTTCTTGCATACCCTGGCGAGGGTGGACCGGGAGGTTACGGATGCAGGAACCTTTCGATATTGCGGCCGACCTGGACACGCCCGTTTCGGCGTATCTGAAGCTCGCCCCCTTCCGGCCCTGCTTTCTCCTCGAGTCCGCGGACGGTGGAGAGAGGCTCGGCCGGTACTCGTTCATCGGATTCGGCGAGGCCCTTTCCCTCGTCCTCGATCGCGGAATGCTGACGATCGGCGCCGAATCGTTCCCCGCCCCGGCCGACCGAGCAGCGCTGCTGAGCACCTTCCGCGGGGTGCTGGACCGCATCCCGCGTCCTGGCCGGGAGTATGCGTCATTGCCCTTCACGGGCGGGATGGTCGGTGTGACCGGGTACGATCTCGTGCGGCGGTTCGAGAAGCTCGGTCCCTCGCGTGCGGCGGTCCAGAAGCTCCCCGAGGCGGCCTACGTCGCTCCGCGATCGATGCTCGTCTTCGACCACATCACGCGGCGGGTCGCGCTCCTCCACGATGGCCCCGACGCCGAGCGCCGGACCCTCCGCCGCGAGGTGATCGCCGCCCTGCGGGGGCCGGTCCCGCCACGGCCCGCGGGCCGGAGGCATTCCGCGCCGCGGGCGAGTCTCGGAGCGGAGGAGTTCATCGCTGCGGTCGAGCGCGCGAAGAAGCACATCACGGCCGGGGACGTCTTCCAGCTCGTCCTGTCGATCTGCTTCTCCGGCGCCGCCGAAGTCCATCCATTCGAGGTCTATCGGGCGCTGCGCCTCCTCAACCCTTCCCCCTACCTCTACTTCCTGCAGCTCGGCGATTTCGCCGTCGTTGGTTCCTCGCCCGAGGCGCTCGTGAAGCTGAACGGAAGGAAGGCCGCGCTCCGGCCGATCGCGGGCACGCGCCCGCGCGGCCATTCAGAGGAAGAAGACCGCCGCCTTGAGGAGGAGCTCCTCGCCGATCCCAAGGAGGCCGCCGAGCACGTGATGTTGGTCGACCTGGCGCGCAATGACCTCGGTCGCGTGGCGGTTCCCGGAACGATCCGCGTCGATCCGTTCCGGATCATCGAACGCTACAGCCACGTGATGCACATCGTGAGCGGCGTGAACGGCGTTCTCGCGTCCGAGGCGGACGCGTTCGATCTATTCGCCGCAGCCTTCCCGGCCGGCACGGTCGTGGGAGCCCCGAAGGTCCGCGCGATGGAGCTGATCGACGAGTTGGAACCGGTCGGCAGGGGTCTCTATGCCGGGACCGTCGGTTACTTCGGGCACGGCGGAGGGATGGACCAGGCGATCGCGATCAGGACGCTCGTGTTCCACGAAGGAACTTATACATTTCAGGCCGGGGCCGGGATCGTGGCCGATAGCCGCCCGGAAGCGGAGCTCGCGGAAGTTCGCGCGAAGGCGGCGGCACTCGAGGCGGCCATGACCATGGCGGAGGATGGACTATGAGCGCCCACGTGCTCTTGATCGACAACTACGATTCATTTTCGTACAACCTGGTGCAGGCGCTCGCCATCCTCGGCGCGCGGGTGACGGTCCGCCGCAACGATGAGGTGACGGTCGATGAGGCGCTCGCGATGGCGCCGAGCCATCTGGTCGTATCGCCCGGCCCCGGCAGGCCCGAAAACGCGGGGGTCTCAATTGCGATGATCTCGGCCTGCATGACGCGCATCCCCGTGCTGGGCGTCTGTCTGGGGCATCAGGCGATCGGCGCGGCGCTTGGTGGGAAAATTGGACCGGCCGCGCAACTCATCCACGGCAAGGCGTCGGCGATCTATCACGACAGCCGGACGCTGTACCAGGGCCTGCCGAATCCGTTCCAGGCGGGGCGCTATCACTCGCTCGCCGTGAACGAGGAGGGGCTTCCCGAGGAGTTGGGCGTAACGGCCTACACGTCGGAAGGCGAGATCATGGGGATCCGGCATCGGTCGCTCCCGACGGAGGGGGTCCAGTTTCATCCCGAGAGCATCCTGACGCCCGAGGGGGAGCGGCTGCTCCGGAACTTCCTCGACCTCGAGCCTGCGGGAGCGCGGTCATGACCGAAACCCTGGAGCGCCTTCTGAACCGCCAAGACCTCTCGGAAGAAGAAGCGTCGTCGCTCATGGAGAGATTGAGCGACGAGAGCATCCCGATGGCGATGGGGGGCGCGCTCCTGGCGGCGCTTCGGTCCAAGGGAGAGACGGCCGATGAATTGCGGGGCTTCGCGCGGACGATGCGCCGCCTGGCGAGGAAGCCGCTTCTGACGAGGAGCGGCCCGCTCGTCGACACCTGCGGCACGGGCGGAGATGGGTCGGGAAGTCTCAACCTCTCCACCGGGACCGCGATCCTGGCCGCCGCGTGCGGAGCCCAGGTCGTCAAGCACGGCAATCGATCAGTTTCGAGCCGCGCAGGAAGCGCGGACTGCATCGAGGCGCTCGGCCTCGACCTCCCGTTGGACGAAACGCAGGCCGGCCGGTGCCTCGAGGAGACCGGCTTCACATTCCTCTTCGCCCCGCACTTCCATCCTTCCATGAAGGCCGTCGCGGCGATCCGGCGGACTCTTGGCGTCCGGACCGTCTTCAACATGCTGGGCCCCCTGACCAACCCCGCGGAGCCGGAGTATCAGGTCGTGGGCGCGTTCAGCCGCAGGGCCGCGCAACTCCTCGCCGATGCGCTCGCCGGTCTTCCGATCGAGCGGGCGTTCGTCGTGCACGCGGAAGCGGGATGGGACGAGGCGACGCCGATCGGTCCGTTTCTCGTCTTCGACGTGCGGCCAGGTTCGGTCGCGATGGAACGGCGCGATCCACTCGACTACGGGATCGAGCGATGTGCGCCTGAAGATCTCGCGGGCGGAGACGCGCGGGTCAACGCGGACGCCCTTCGGGCCGTCATGGCGGGCGAGCGCGGTCCGCACCGTGACGCGGTTCTGCTCGGCACATCGCTCGTGCTCGAGGTGACCGGATCCGTGCGGTCTCCCCGGGAAGGGATCGCGGCGGCGGCGTCCGCGATCGACGATGGGCGCGCCGGGCGTTTGCTCGACGCGTTGGCCCGGTTCGGCCGGGGAGATGCGCGGAATGTCTGATTTCCTCATGCGCATGGCGCGTGCGAGCCGCGCGCGTGTAGTGGAGGCGCGCGCACGGGAGCCCGAGGCGGCGCTTCGCCGCAGGGCGATGGCGACTCCTGCGCCGCCCCGGGTCGCTCTGTCCGAGAACCGCTTCGATCTCATCGCCGAGGTCAAGTTCCGCTCGCCCTCGATGGGGGCTCTGATCGGGGAGGATCGGGAGCGCGACGTCGCGGGTCGCGCGCGCGCATACGGTGACGCCGGCGCGGCCGTGATCTCCGTGCTGACCGAGCCGGATCATTTCGCGGGAGACCTGCGCGATCTGGAGCAGGCGGCGCACGCCGTGGAGTTTCCGGCTATGCGGAAGGATTTCCTCGTCGATCCCTACCAAGTCTGGGAGGCGCGCGCCTGCGGGGCGGCGGGCGTTCTCTTGATCGTCCGGATGCTCGACGACGATCGGATCGGCGCCCTGATCGAAGCCGCAGGCGAGGCCGGAATGTTCGTCCTTCTCGAGGCTTTCGATGAAGAGGATCTGAAGCGAGTCACGAGTGGAGCGATCCGCGGCGCGTCGGAAGAAACAGTGTGGATCGGCGTCAACGCGCGCGATCTGGTGACCCTCGCGGTCGTCCCCGAGCGCCTGGCGCGGCTGGCGGGACGGATTCCGGCGGAGAGGATCTCGGTCGCGGAAAGCGGGATCTCGACCGCCGATGATGCGGCGGATGCGGCGAGATCGGGATACTCGCTCGCCCTCGTCGGAACGGCGTTGATGGGGGCCGAAGATCCGGGAGCCCTCGTCGCGGCGATGCTGCGCGCGGGTCGTGCCGCCCCGCGGGCGGGGCGATGATGCGCGTGCGGATCAAAATCTGCGGGTTGACGAGCGGGGAGGCGGTCGACGCCGCGGTCGATTGCGGCGTCGATGCCGTCGGCTTCGTCTTCGCCCCGTCTTCGCGCCGCGTCACCCCGGAGCGGGCAGCATCGCTGGCGCGCCGCCTTCCTTCCTTCGTTCTCAAGGTGGCGGTCTTTGCGAGTCCGACGACCGAGGAGGTCCGCGAGGTGCTCGACTGCTTGAGCCCCGATCGGATTCAGATCGAGGCCGGGTCGATCGGCGGACTCGAGGAAGAGCCGCGGGCACGGGCGATCCCGGTGTTTCATGACGGTCCCGGTCTCCTTCGGGAAATCGCGTCGTTCCGCGAGTGCCAGGCCGACCCTCCGACCATTCTTCTCGACGGCAGGGCGAGCGGTCGTGGGGAGACCGGGGATTGGAACGCGGCCGCGCAGATCGCGCGAACGGCGCGCGTTGTGCTGGCCGGTGGCCTGAACCCCGAGAACGTCGGGCGGGCGATTCGGATCGCGCGCCCGTACGCGGTCGACGTGAGCAGCGGTGTCGAGTCGAGTCCCGGCGTCAAGGATCCCAACCGCATCGCGGCATTCGTGGCGTCGGTCCGGGAGGCGGAGGTCGAGCGATGAAAGCGGTGAAAGACGGGCGTAGCGAGGCCATGGAGGAACTTCCTGACTCTCGCGGCCGATTCGGCGAGTTCGGCGGTCGATTCGTCCCCGAGACGCTGGTCGGCGCACTCGAACGGCTCGAAGCGGGCGCCCGCGCCGCACTCGCCGATCCGATGTTTCGCGCCGAGCTGGATGCGGAGCTCTCTTCCTGGGTAGGCCGGCCGACGCCGCTCACGCCAGCATCTCGTCTTGGCGGGGCGTGGGGGGCATCGGTCTGGTTGAAGCGGGAGGACCTTGCCCACACGGGCGCGCACAAGATCAACAATGCCATCGGACAGGCTCTTCTCGCCCGACGGCTCGGCGCGCGGCGTGTGATCGCCGAAACCGGGGCGGGGCAGCACGGCGTGGCCGCGGCCGCCGCGTGCGCCCGCCTGGGGATCCCCTGCCGCGTCTACATGGGAAGCGTCGACGTTGAGAGGCAATCGCCGAACGTCGACCGGATGCTGAGGCTCGGCGCAGAGGTGGTCCCGGTGAAGACGGGCGACCAGACGCTGCGCGCCGCGATCGACGAGGCGATGCGCGATTGGGTTTCCGATCCTGCCGGGGCCTACTACCTTCTCGGTTCGGCCGTGGGCCCGCATCCCTACCCATGGCTCGTGAGGGAGCTGCAGAGCGTGATCGGACGCGAGGCGCGCGCGCAGATCATCGATGCGGCGGGCGGGCTTCCGGATGCAGTCGTGGCCTGTGTCGGCGGCGGGTCCAACGCGATCGGCATCTTCCATCCCTTTATCGAGGACAAGGGGGTGAGGCTCCTGGGCGTCGAGGCGGGCGGGCGCGGCGCGGGTCCAGGCGAGCATGCCGCGACACTCTGCCGCGGGGGCAAGGGCGTCTTGCACGGGAGTTACTCGATGCTCCTTCAGGATGCCGACGGGCAGATTCGCGAGACACACTCGATCTCCGCCGGACTGGATTACCCCGGGGTGGGTCCGGAGCACTCGTATCTCCGCGCGACGGGACGGGCGGAGTACTCGGCCGTGTCGGACAAGGATGCGCTGGCCGCCCTCGACGCATGCTGCGTTCTCGAAGGAATCCTCCCCGCGCTCGAATCCGCGCACGCGGTGGCGGGCGCGCACGTCTTCGCAACATCCCACCCGGGCGCGAAGATACTGATCGGGCTCTCGGGGCGCGGCGACAAGGACATTCCGATTCTCGCGGCGGTCGGGCGGAAGGAAGTTCCGCGATGAACGGCAACGGATCCGCGCGGATCGAAACCGCCCTGCGCACGGCGGATCGCGCGCGCACGAAGCTCGTCGCGTTCCTGACGGCGGGGTATCCGTCGCCCGATGCGTTCGTCCCGTTGCTGCGGGAAGTCGGATCGATCGCGGACGTGGTCGAGATCGGGGTTCCGTTCAGCGATCCGATGGCGGACGGGGTGACGATTCAGAGGGCGAGCCGCGCCGCGTTGGAGCAGGGGGTCACCCTGCGCTGGATCCTGACGACGCTGCGGGAAATGGCCGATAGGCCCCGCGCTCCGCTCGTCTTGATGGGGTACCTCAATCCGTTCCTCGCCTACGGGATCGACCGGCTCGCCGGCGACGCCTCGGACGCGGGTGTTTCCGGGTTCATCGTTCCCGACCTTCCCCTGGAGGAATCCGCTCTCATGCGGGATGCGCTCGATGCAGAAGGCCTCGCTCTGATCCAGCTCGTCACGCCGGTCACCCCGCGCGAGCGGCTGATCCGGCTGTGCAGTGCGAGCCGGGGTTTCGTCTACGCGGTCACGATGACGGGAACAACGGGGGGAACCTCGGGCGTTTCTGTCGGGCTCGCCGGGTACCTGGACGGTCTGCGGGCGATATCACCCCTTCCCGTCATGGCGGGGTTTGGTATTCAGAGGCGCGAGCAGGTCGAGGAGATCGCTTCCCACGCGGACGGAATCATCGTGGGAAGCGCGTTGATCGAGGCGTTGGAGCGCGGCGAGCGTCCGGCCGCCTTCCTTCGTCGCTTGATGCCGAATGGATCCGACGTCGCCTGATGTCGAGTGGATCTGAATGATCGAGGCCGGGGTCGCCGACCTCGTCCGTAACGAGATGGGAACAACCGGAGTGGTCCGTAGATTCGCGGAGGGGTGACATGATCGCAGTGCTCGATAGGTCGTGTTCGGTCAAGATCAAGGCGGAGGTGATTCGCTTCATTGAGGGACAGGGTTTCCGCGTCCAGGTGAGCGAGTGCGGTGGGGAGAGTCTGGTGGGCGTGATCGGCGCCGGCGCGTCCGCGCTGGGCGAGAAGCTCGCGACGATGCCGGGCGTGCGGGAGATCCGCCCGGTCGCGGCCCCCTATCCGCTCGTCTCGCGGGAGCAGCACCCCGAGCCGACCCGGGTGAAGTTCGGCGCCTTCGCGGTCGGGGGGGACGAGATCGTGTTCATGGCCGGGCCCTGCGCCGTCGAGAGCAGGGAGCAGTTGATCGAGACGGCGCGCGGGGTCGCCGCCGCGGGGGCGCGGATGCTCCGCGGCGGAGCATTCAAACCGCGATCATCTCCGTACAGCTTCCAGGGGCTCGAGGAGGAAGGGTTGAAACTCCT
>CAZNRY010000079.1:0-18355 GCA_964575675.1 uncultured bacterium | reverse complement strand
GTGGAAGGGCACCTGGAAGATCGAGTTGACAGCGACGAGCCCGGCACAGTACTCGGTGTCGCCCCCCGCAAGATCGTTCCAGACAATGACCATCGCGATGCAGCGGGCAAGCCCGATCATGATGAGCCCGACCATGTAGTCCGGCTTGTCGTGCAGAAACAGGACGGCAAGGCCGAACATCAAAATCGGTCCCACGATCCAGTTCTGCACGAGTGAGAGCCCGAGCACCTTCACGTTGCGGAAGACCGGGCCCATCTCTTCATAGCGGACCTTGGCCAGAGGCGGATACATCATCAGGATGAGTCCGATCGCGATGGGGATGGAAGTCGTGCCGACGCTGAATCGGTTCAGCAGCGGCACGACCCCGGGAACGAGGTAGCCGAGCCCCACCCCCCCGGCCATGGCAAGAAAGATCCAGAGGGTCAGGTACCGGTCGAGGAACGGCAAACGACCCCTGCGTCCCGTATTGGATGCTTCCGTCCCACCATCCAGCGTGGCCGATGCCGCGTCAGACATCCTTGTCATGGAATCAGGTCTCCTCGGTTCCGCGTGTTCACGGGCAGTCGCCGGCAGCTTCACAACGACCCGCGTCCAAGTGGACGCGATGGCTGCCGATCCGTGCGGCGTCGGGACTGTGGGTCACCAGGATCACGGTCCTCCCCTCGCGCGCGTTCAGATCCCGGAGGATGCCCAGGATCTCCGCTGCAAGGGTGGGGTCGAGGTTGCCGGTCGGCTCGTCGGCGAGAATGACCTTGGGGTCATTGCCAAGCGCCCGCGCCATGGCGACCCGTTGCTGCTGGCCCATCGAGAGCTCCCGGGGCAAGTGATCCATCCGGTCGCCAAGTCCTAGTCGATCGAGCAGGCCCTTCGCCCGACTCCCATGGTCGCCGTTGCCGGCAGAGCCAAGCGACATCGGAACCATGACGTTTTCGTACGCCGAGAGGTACGGAATGAGGTTGAAGCTCTGGAGGACGAATCCGACGCTCCGATTGCGGTAGGCGGCGAGTCGCCGCTCACCGATGCTCACGAGGTCAGTGCCGTCGAACATCACCCGCCCGGAGGTTGGTCGGATCAGCCCCCCAAGCGTCAGGAGCAACGTCGTCTTCCCCGAACCCGACGCACCAGTGACCGTGACGAAACTGCCCGGTTCAATTGCGAGTGAGACATCCCATAGCGCATGGATTGTTCCGCGTCGACTCGAGTAGGACTTTGTGACCTCCTGGAGCGCGAACATGGCTAGATTTCCTGCAGGATCGACGCCGGATCCAGTCGCGTCGCGCGGTACGTGGGGTACCAGCTTCCGAGCACAGCGATGGCCACCGCGATCAGAAGTGACCAGACGAAGTAGATCGGAACCGGCTGGACCTTGAGTCCGGCCAGTTCCGGCCCCAAGATCAGGGCCGAGATCGTCCCGAGAAGGTAACCTCCCAGTCCCCCTAGAAGTCCCAGGATGATCGCTTTCGCGAAGAACAAACGATAGATCCGCCCGCGCGTGGCGCCGAGGGTGAGGAGTGTGCCGATCTCGCGTTTGCGCTCCTCGACATTCGCCCACATGTAGTTCGCAATCGAGATGACACCCACAAGCGAGATGATCACCAGAAGGATCAAGGAGATCTTGGCCATCAGGCGATTCGTCTCGATCTGCGTGTTCACGATCTGGCCGATCGTGGTGATGCGGGTGTCAGGTAGAATGTTCCGCAGCTTGCCGAGGAGTCCGTCGGAGATCGCGGAGCAGCATCCCATGATCTCGATCGCGCTCACCTGCGGACCAGTCCCCAGCAGTTCTTGCACAACATGGAGGTGCGCGAAGACACGGTCGTCGTCGATCGTACCCGTCTCCGGCAGCACGCGGGCGGTTGTGAACTCCCGTCCTTCGATCGTGACCTTGGCGCCGTCCGTCAGATTCAGCCGCTGTGCCACGACGCTGCCGACGAGCACGTCGCCCGGCGCGAGTGAGTCGATCGCCTTGCGCTGGAGCTTCTCATCCTTGTACGACCGCTCCTTGCTCACCTCAGGGCTCACGCCGCACGCGGCGGCGAGCTCCGCACCGGCGAGCCCGGCACTCTGCCAGATCGGCTTCGATGCCAGCTCGTTGGCCGGCAGGATGCCGGTCAGGATGACCGGGACCACGCCGACCTTCATGCGCCTCGTCAGCTTGGGCGAGAGGTTGTCCACACCCGGAAGCATGGACGTCGCTACCCGCTCGACATACTCCTCCGGGAAAGTCGGCGCATCGATATCGGCCGTGTAGTAGTCGTCTACCGAGGCCGCCTGCGGCAGCACCAGGATGTTTGCTCCCAGGTTGTCGAGCTTGATCTTGACCGCCCGCTCGGAGACGGTCGCGACCGACTGAATGCCGACGATGACCGCGATGCCCAAGGTGATGGCGAGGAGTCCCGAGAACATCCGGGATTTGCGCAGCCACAGTTCCTTCCAGAGAATCGTGCGGAGTTTCACGCCGCCCTCCCGCTACTTCGTCGGACCGCAGGACTTGCCCGAACCGGGACCGCAAGCACCGGGGGCGCAGCCTCCCCCCTTCTTGGTCGCTGCCTGTACGAGGGTGGCCACGTCCGCGGCTCCCGCATACGTTCCCGTGACCTGCCCCTGGGCATTGACGACAAGGGTGACGGGTTCCGTGGACGCAAGATTGACCTTCATGGACGTGAGAAAGGCCGCTTCCTGAGGATCATCCATGTCGACCTGAATCATGACGCCCTTCTCGGCCATCTGGCCGCACGCGGCGGCGCATGCGGCCGTGGCTCCCGACTGAGTGGCCATACCCTTCCGGCTCACCGTGATGAAGGCGGACTTGCCTCCTTGCAGGGCCTGGATGACCTCCCCCTTCTTGGGAGATGGAACCATCGCGACGAGCTGTTCCGCGGTCGTCTGGCCGGCGGGAACCCCGGCCGCGAGAAGGCCATTGCGCGTGGTGATCAGGATGAGCGGGACGGGCGCGCCGGCCACACGGAATCTGACCACGAGATCCGCGTTCTCCGGGTTGGATCGGTCCAGCTCGACTAAGGTCGACTTCTTGACCTCCTTCATCGCCTGCTTGATCAGATCCCGAGCTTGATCGACCCCCGTCGCCCCCTGGTCCGTGACGAGGACGAAGGCGATCTTCCCGTGACTGGCGGCCGAACTCAGATCCTTCTGCGGCGAAGCATCGGCGACCGATCCCAGTACGCCGAGCAAGAGCACCGCGAGGATGAAACTCCGGACAGACATTGTGACCCCCTGTTGTTGGCGTTCCTGTGCACTCTGATGGCGAGGTCTATGTTTGCGATCCATGGCAGATCGTTCGATGGAGGGCTTTGGCACGGTCACTTCTTGCTCACACACAAGGACCGGCCCACCGGGCCGCAGGCATGACCGCCGGCATTCCTGTTCGGAGGCTCGTGGGGGCAACACCCGCCGGACGCTTTGATTTTCGCCGCCCGTTCCCGGTCCGCGGCGAGCCCGGGCACGCCCTCGAAGCACTGCCCGAGGCACTCGAGCAGCTTCTCATGGAAGATCGTCTGCGCCGGACGGAGCTCGTAGAAGCACCAAAGCCCCTGCTTGCGCACGTCGACGAGCCCAGCCCGACGGAGGTAATTGAGGTGATGGGATGCCTTCGCCTGAGGCACTTTCAACACGCTGATGATGTCGCTTACGCAGAGCTCGCCGTCCTGCAGGAGACAGAGGATCCGGAGACGAGTCCGATCCGCGAACGCCCGGAACATCTTGTCGACATGAGAGCCGGCCTTGGTTGCGACGGGGATCATGGTTTTACTTGTACTCATCTAGGTGATTTTAGTTCCCGGACAGGCCTTCTGACAAGCGGATTATGAGGAAGAGCGGTCCTGCGCTCAGTGGCACGGTGACGGGGATCTTCCGAACATGCGCCTGACGGCCTTCGTGGTCCGGGGCCGTTCCGCTGGGCCGGCTTGATCAGTGGCGCAGGGAATCGGCAGCGTTTTCCTAGAAGTTCACTCCGAAGATGTGGGTCGCCGCCAGGTACAGACCTGCGAGAATGAAGATCGCGCCCGTTATCGGACGCGCAGCCCGTTCGATCTTCGTGAGCACGCTGAACGCTCGGCCGATCCACTGCGCTCCCATGGCGAGAAGCACGGCGAAGACCACGACCGGGAGGCCGGTCCCAAGACCGTAGGTCACGGGGAGAACCACGCGGGAGTGCGCGTTGACCGCGAGCGGGATCAAGGCGCCGAAGAAGAGACCGGCCGACACGGGACAGAACGAAAGCGCGAAGAGAATGCCGAGCAGTCCAGCCCCCGCGACACCCGAACTCGCCACGCGATGTTGGACTTTCTGACTCCAGTTCCAGGACGGCAGTGGAAGGCGGAACCACCCCATCATCCCAATGCCGATCACGATCAACAGCGGCCCGAGCACCTGGTTCATCTGTTGCTGCAGAAAGAACGACACCCTCGGGATGGAAAGCACACTCGAGACGACCAGTATCCCCACGAGAACATATGTGAGCGCGCGCCCAAACGAGTACATGAGGCCCGCCGCAAGCACCCGCCGCGGGCTGCCGACGCTGCGGCCGACGAAGGAGATCGCGGCCACATTGGAAGCGAGAGGGCACGGGCTGATCGAGGTCAGGATCCCGAGCCAAAGCGCCGATCCGACCGCGACGAGCAGTTCCGTCATCGCTGCTCCGCCGTCAAGTACGCGCGCGCTTCCGCCCGGACGTAGCGCAGGAAGCGTTCCTTGTCGCCGAGAAGCTCCCACACCTTCGCGAGGTTCTTCCAGGATTTCTGTTGCCCATCCCGCTCGTCGATGAGGATGACGGACTTCGTGAAGAGCTGGTAGTCGTTCACGAAGTGCTCGTTGCCTTTCTCCTCGACGTTGACGATGCGCCAGACGAGCCGGCCGTCCTTGAGCTCGCCGGGGAAGCCGGCAACGACGGCCTCGGTCGCGTACGCCTCGATCTTCCTGCAGGATGCGCAGCGATAGGACGTGTGGAAATAATAGGCGACGACCCGGTGCGGCAGTGCCGTCGTGTCCGGCGCAGCCCCCGTTGAATCGGCCGGAGCATTCGGGACGGGCGCCTCGGCGCGGGCGCTCCAGACAAGCGCTCCCCCGGCGGCGAGAATCCCAAGGAGCGCCAGGACGGCGAGTCCATAACGGACCGGAGCATTCGGCCGGCTCTCCTTGCAGTTTCCGGATCGGGAGGCCGCTTGCATCATCATGCGAGCATCTCCTTCAGTTGCGCGACGGTGGGGACGCGGCCATTCATCTTGACCGTGCCGTCGACCACGAGGGCCGGGGTCGAGAGGACTCCGAAACTGACGATCGCCTCGATGTCCGAGATCTTCTCGATCTCGCATTCGAGACCGAGCTCTTGCGCGGCCTGCCTGGTGCGTTCATAGAGCACCTGGCACTTCTCACAGCCGGGACCGAGCACCTGGATTAGGGACATGGAGAATCCTCCCAACGGAAGCGAACACCGCTTCCCTCAAGTGAGAACATTGAAAAGATAGCCGACAACCAAGATGCCAAAGCCGACCACGCCCGTGAAGACGACGATGAGCGGGACCTTGAGAACCTTCCGAAGGATGATCATCTCGGGGAGTGATAGCCCGATGACGGCCATCATGAATGCGAGCACCGTCCCGAGCGCGGCCCCCTTCCCGAGAAGCGCCTGAACAACGGGGATGATCCCCGCCGCGTTGGAGTACATCGGGATCCCGATCAGCACGGCGAGAGGGACGGACCACCAGACCCCCTCGCCCATGATGGACGCCATGAAATCCTCGGGGACGTATCCGTGGATGCCCGCTCCCACGGCGATGCCGGCCAACACATACGGCCAGACCTTCCCGACGATGTCCCTCACCGCGGCGCGTCCGAGGGTTACCCTGTCGGCCCACGTCAGTATCGGTTCATCGGCCGCCTCGCGAGCGCCTGACGGCATCTTGTAGACCCATCCTTCAACCCAGCGTTCGAGACGCAGCCGGCCGATCACCCATCCGCCGACAATCGCGATGGCCAGACCGGTGCTCATGTAGAGTAGCGCCACCTTCCAGCCGAAGAGTCCGAAGAGAAGCACAAGGGCGACTTCGTTGACCATGGGCGCGGAGATGAGGAAAGAGAACGTGACGCCGAGCGGGACACCGGTCGTCACGAAGCCGATGAAGAGCGGCACGGCCGAGCAGGAACAGAACGGGGTAACGACGCCAAGCAGACCGGCAAGGACATTGCCGGCGGCCTCGCGCTTGCCGGCGAGAATGCGGCGCGTGTGCTCGGGCGTGAAGAACGAGCGTACGATCCCGACGCCGAAGACCACCACCGTGAGCAGCATCATCACCTTCGGCGCTTCGAAGATGAGGAACTGGATCGCTGCGGCCAGTCGCGTGCCCGCCGGCAGCCCAAGCAGGTCGTATGAGAACCACCTGGAGAAGGGTTCGAGGCTCCGGTAGACGAGCACCCAGACGACAGCCGCCAGAATGACGAGAATAGTTTGGAGCGCGCGACCTCGTCGCCGGGGTTGGGTGGACATCGGCGGCTCTGCCGAGACGGTCATCGTGTTTCTGTGGTTGGTCATGAACACCCCGAGATCATTTCTCTGTGCGGATTATGGCAATATGGCCAAGCCGGCATGCACATATCAAATAAAGAGTTGCGCCTCATCGCACCCCTTTCAGCACTTGCGCAGCGCACGAGAAGAAGTTCGTGACGCACGGCGTCAGCAGGCGGTAGACCACGACGCTTCCCTCCCTGCGGTCCTCGACGATTCCGTGAGCTCGCAGGACGGCAAGGTGCTTTGAGACTGTTGTTTGATCGGTGCCGACGAGGCGCGTGAGCTCCCCAGCGCTGCACTCTCCCCGGCTCAGCCGGTCGACGATCATGAGGCGCGATTCGTTGGCGAGCGCCTTGAGGACGCGCGCCTGCGATCGAAAGAGATCCTTCCCCGTTGGAGTGGGCGTTCTCATTCCTCTACTTTATGGCCAAGTCGCCAAGTGGTCAAATCGTTTTTCATCCGTCTCCTGTTCCGGTTCCCCGTGGGGCAGTGAATCCACCACCCTTCAGTGTGTCCTTGACCTCTCGAGGCCCCCCCTCTTCGGCTGGGACCGAATCCTATGAGCAGATCATGGCCAAGCTGAGGGAGGCGTAGGTCAGACCCAAGGACCATCTCTCCGCCGCCCCAAACGCTGCCGGCGCCCGGTCTGCTCCGAGCGCCGGCGCATCCTTCCTGCAACTATCGAATCGAACGAGCCTCCTCTCGTTCCTGTATCTCCGTCAGCCCGCCCGTCGTCACATCGAAGATGAAACCGTGGATGGCGATCGTCTTCGGTACGAGCGGATGGCGCCGGATCCGCGCGACATCGGCAGCGACGCTCGTTTCCTGATTGCCGATCGTGAGCCAGTCGATGTACTCCCCCTCGACCGAACCCGGCCCGTCGTTCGGGTCGTGCCATTCCTTCCCGTCAAAACTCGCGGTGGAGAGACTGTGGGCCAGCAGGCGCGCCATCGTCTCGCTCTTGAAGAGTTCCATCCCGCAGTTGGTGTGATGGATGACGAACCACTCGTTCGTCCCGAGGAGCTTGTGGGAGATGACGAGGGAACGGATGGCGTCGTCGCTGGCGCGTCCCCCGGCGTTCCGGATGACATGCGCATCCCCTTCTGCGAGCCCGGCGAACTTTGCCGGATCGAGACGGGCGTCCATGCAGGTCAGGATCGCGAACCGTCTCGCTGGCGGCATCGCGAGCTTCGCCCTATCTCCGAAGGTCGCTGCGTACCTTGCGTTGGCTTGTAGAATCTCATCGTGTATGGCGCTCATGATCGAGATCTCCTTCCATCGTTCCCTCGAGTGCTTCGCACCCTTCGGGGAGGTTTCTAGCCAAAAACAAAAACCCACCGCCGGGAAGCGGTGGGCTCTACCTTCTCTCCTGCGGGGACTCTATCTGAACCGGTCCCCTCCCATAGCCCGGACCTCCTCCCGGCGATCTACATCGACGCAACAACAACACGCCAAGTGATAGAGGATGAGGTCCATGGCGGCTTCATTGTAGGGGCACGCCCATCCGACGGTCAAGGCGCCTTCTGCATGCCGGATGCCGCCTCCCCCGGCAACTTCCTGCCTGCTCTCCCTCGCTCGCACCGATGAGAATCGAGCCCCGCCCCCCGAAGGGGACGAGGCTCGATCGAGATCACCGAAGCAAGCGCTCCGGTCGGGGCCATCCGCCCCGGGTCGACTACGCAGTGCTACTTAATGAGGACCATCCTCGCGCTGTAGTCCTTGCCGTCCGCGATGAGGCGGCAGAAGTACGTTCCGGCCGCGACCGGGCGATCCGACGCGTCCGTGCCGTTCCAGATAATGTGATGGTCTCCCGGAGTCATCGTCCCGTTCGCAAGTTCCGCCACCCGTCGGCCGCTCGCGTCGTAGATCGCAAGCAAAACCGTCCCCGGATTCGAGAGACGGAAGCGGATGTCGGTCGCCGGACCGAACGGGTTCGGCGCGTTCTGCTGCAGACCCGTGACCAAGCGGACGGAGAAGTTGTCGCCCGCATCCGTCACGTCGAACACCGCCGTGAGGAGGAAATCGTCGATCCCCGCCTCGATGAGCGATCCCGGCGACAGATCTTCCGCGACGAAGCGGAACTGAACGATCCCGGGAGTCGCGATGTAGGTGGCGAGGTTGAAGCTGTTTTCGACCCAGGCTTCGGTCGTGGCAGCGAGGGTGTTCTCGACCGATATCCAGGTCGCGCCCCCGTCGTTCGAAACATCGACCTTCCAGTAGTCCGTGCTCGGATCGTTGCCTCGATTGTTCGAGAACCACTTCCAATAGTTCACCGCCACGTCGGTGGCGTCGTTCAGATCGAACTTGGGCGAGAAGAGCGTCGTCTTGCCGCCGTCCACGTCTGCGTCGCCGGGGCCGCCGCCGACGGTACCCTGGCCGGTCACCCAACAGATCGCGCCGGGCGCCGCGGTATGATCGTCTTCCGGCTGCGCCTGGTATCCGCTGGTCGAGGTCGTGCCGATCGGATCGACCCGCGTCCACACGCCCGTGCTCGCGTTGTCATCCGTCGCACCGGCCTTCCAAGCGGTCTGCGTTTCCATCTCGTCCGCGAACGTGTCGTTGACCTGGAAGTAGTGCAACTCGGTGGGCGCCGTCTTCGGGCTCGTTCCGTAATGCCCAAGATCGTCGCTCCCGGAGATGTAGTACTCGACGATGCTCCCGTACGGCTGCGCCGGGATCAGCGCCCCATACTCGTCCGGGTTCCCGGTCGCCGTCATCGGCAAATCGGTGTAGCTGCCGCCATCGACCCTGTAGTGGGTCTGGACCGATCCCGGAACGATGTTTCCCACGCCGATCGGAAGAGAGGTGAAGGTCCCGCGGACGTCGTAGCCGACGATCCGATCGCCCGAGTACGGGTGGCCGTTGTGCGACACATACACGCCCACGAGGATCGCGGGGCATGAGAAGCCATGGTTGTCCGCCGCATCGCAGAAGATCGCGTGGTGCGGCGTGCCGTCGTCCAGGTTGCCGTTGTCGTCATCGGCGACAAAGGTCGCGAGCACCTGGTCCGGCTGAACTGTGGGATGCAACAGGACGCGTCCGTCGTGCCACCGCTCCGCCGAGAGGAACGTCCCGACCGACTCGCCGTACTGAGCCTGAAGAAGGACCATTGAATCCCAGTTGAAACCCGCGATCACCTGACCGGCGTAGTGGATTTGCTGCCCGATCACGTCTTCCGGGTACCTGAGGGTGTTCAGCGAGTTGCGGATTCCACTCGTGCAGTTGCCCGTGTAGAAGCCGCGACCGATGATCGGATCCTGCGTCATGAGGTTCCCGAGGATGTCGCTGTTCCCCTCGCCAAGGCCCTGATCCCCCTGCTGTCCGAGGATCGCGTTCTGCACGCCGTGGCCGAACTCATGATGAACGACCTGCTGCATCTCGCCCGTGTTCGCGCAGCCGCCGCCCGCCATGTAGAAGTTGATCGTCCCGTCCCAGTAGGCGTTGCAGGTGCTGCTGCGGTTGACATTCGCCGTGATCCGCGCGTTCGAGTAGCCGAACCCCGGAGCGAAGGTCTCGAAGAAATCGTGGATGTCGTTGACCGCGTCGAAGGTGTCCCGCTCGTCCTTGCGGGCGTTCGCATCCAGGAAGCTGACCGTGAGCGGCGTGTCTTCCTGTGCCGTCCCCGAGAAGGCCGCCTGCGCCCCCTGGATATTGTTCACGTCGACGTACGGCCCGTACAGGTCGCTCGTCACCGAGCGCGCTCCGCCGGTCCCCGCGATCGACCAGTTGCCGTGCACATCGCTGTTCACCGCGCCGATGCCGGTGACTGTGATCCGGAGGTACGGAAGGGTCATCGGGACGATGCCGTCGCAGTAGCTCCGGTACTGAACCTGGGTCGACGTCGTTCCGGCGTAGGCGAAGGAGATGTCATTGTACCGCCACAGAATCCGGCCGCTCTGGGCGTCGACGTGCGTCACCCAGGTCCCGAGCGGATCCTCGGTGTGCACGCGCACGCGCCACACTAGGTGATACTCGACCTCGCTTGCCGAGAGAGGATACGGCAGGACGAGAAGCGTCCCCTTGCCGATGACGCTGTCCGTCGCCTGGTTGAACGGCACGGCCGCGCGGGCGATCTCGACCGCCTGCGTCTCGCTCACGACGGGCACCGGGCTCAGGGCGATGTTCGGATGGTAGTCCGAGCCCATGATCATCAGGCGTCCGTCCTCGGAAAAGACGAGCCGAACGGTCGCATCCCAGACATCGATCCCGTTCCAAGTCTGCTGGAAGTGGACCGCCCACTTGCCCGCCACATTGGGGGTGGCGGCGAGGCGAAGGTTCCTCGGATCCGCCCGAAGAACGTCTTCGTTCTGGGAGACGATCTGCCGCGCCAAGCGCTCCGCGTCGGCTGCGTCCCGGATCTGATCCGCAACCTTGGCGCTCGTTCCATAGACCCAGCGCGGGGTCCCCGACCTGTGGTTCCAGGATTGGACCTTCCAGTTGCCGCCGTAGCGATCGACCAGCGTGCCGGCAACCTGGGCGCCGCCCACCTTGCCGTCCGCTGACTGATATCCCTCGATGTCGTACTCCGGCAGCAGGATCTCGTAGGTCTGATTCTGATTGACCGGCTGGAAAGCTCCGGCCGGCAACGCGAGACCAACGAGGAGGCCGGCCACCAGCAATGCACTGATGCTTCCCCCTGGGCCCATAGTAAGTTTCACTTCCGACTCTCCTTCTGTTGCCCTCACGGCAAAAGGCTTGGATGGCAAGCGTTCGAGCGCCATCTCCTCAGGCGGTCGAACACAGCATTCGGCTAGACGATTGTATCAGATTGCGGTTCTAGAAGATATGAGGAAGAGGAGGGGTCAGGCGGCCGTTACTCGCAGGTGGCGGCGGAGTTCCGGCGTGCGGGCGGCGACCAATCCGGTCGCGGCGAGACAGAGAAGCCCGCCGCTCACGACGGATGCGGGGGCGCCGAAGGCCTGCGCGACGAGCCCCGCCTCTAGCTCGCCCAACTGCGGCCCGCCCATGAAGAAGATCATGTTCACGCTCGTCATCCTCCCCCGAAGCGCATCAGGGGTCTGGAGATGGCGGATCACGTTGCGAATCACCATGCTCACCGTGTCCGTCGCCCCGGAGAGGGCGAGACAGAGGAACGTGAGCCAAAACGTGTGCGAAAACCCGAAGAGGACCGTCGCGCCGCCGTACGCGAAGACTGCGGCGAAGAGAACGCGGCCCCGGCGCTCGATCTTCTCGATCCATCGGATCATCCCCGCGCCCGCGATCAGCGCACCGATGGAAGACGAGGCGTACAGCCACCCGTAGGCCCGCGGCCCAACCTTCAGGATGTCCTGGGCGAAGATCGGAAGCAGGGCCGTGGCCGACGAGAAGAAGGTCGCGAAGAAGTCGAGCAACATCGAACCGCGGATGACGGGAGTCTTGAAGACGAACCTGAGTCCCTCGCGGGCCGCCCGCCAGTTGAGCTCGCCCGATGCTCCCTCGACCCGATCGGGGATCCCACGCATCACCGCGAGGGCCGCGATCACGGCCAGGAACGATATCGCATTGAACGCGTAGGCCCATCCTACCCCCGAGGCTGCGATCACAATCCCTCCCAGTGAGGGCCCGAGAACGGACGCAACCTGGAAGAGAATCGTGTTGAGGCTGATCGCGTTCGGAAGGTGCTCCCTCGGCACGAGGTTCGGCAGTAGGGCCTGCCGCGCCGGTGCATCGAAGGCTGCGGCGGCCGACGCCATTGCGGCCAGGAGATAGACTACCCCGAGACTCGCCTGTCCGCGGAAGGTCAGCCAGGCGAGAACAAGCGCGATGGCCGCCATGAACGACTGCGTGACGAGCATCGTCCGACGGCGGTCCCTCGCATCGGCCACGACCCCGCCCACCATGGAGAGCAGAATGATCGGGACCACGCGAACGAGCCCCACCATTCCGAGCGCGAGGCCCTTCCGATCGGGGGGCGCCAGGAGCGAGACGTGCCAGAGGATGGCGGCGCTCTGCATCATGGAGCCGGTCACGGACAGGATCTGGCCCGACCAGAGCAGCGTGTAGTTGCGGTGTCGAAAGGCGGCGAAGATGGAGGGGCGAGGTGTCACGGGTCGAAGAATCGTCTTTGGATGCGGCGATGGTCAAGCAGACAGTGGGACGGGCAGGGCCCGCGGGCGTGCAGCCATGTCTCGCAGCGCGACGCCAGAGCGCAGGCGGGGCGAGACCGGCGCGATGGTCGGAGCAGTTTACCGCCGGAGCAGTCGCGCGAAGGGAGATGGCTGCACGCCCGCGGGCCATGAGCGACTCAATGTCCGAGAAAACCAGTCGACGGCCGGACCGAGCTTGAATCGAATCCCCGTATGTCGTATACAGGAACCGCCAACGCTTCAACAACCGTTTCGCCGCGCGGGGCAGAGCGCCCATCGAGGCGATTCCCACTGATCCCAAGGATCGGAAGACCGATCCGATCGAGAGGCCGCGCATGGATTTCGACCTTCCCAAGGAAGCCAAGCTCATTCAACGCACCGTACGGGAGTTCGCCGAGCAGGTTGTGGCTCCCCTCGTGCCGCACATGGAGGAGACAGACGAGTTCCCCGCCCCGCTGATCCGTCAGATGGGCGATCTGGGTCTGCTTGGTCTCGTGACCCCGACCGAGTACGGGGGCTCCAATATGGGATATCTGGCAAGGATGATCGCGGTCGAAGAGATCAGCCGGGTGTCGGCAGCAACCGGGATCTGCCTTCAAGTTCATCACATGCAGGTGGGCGCCCTGACCGAGTTCGGCTCGGAGGCGCAGAAGGCGAAGTACCTGCCCCCGCTCTCGCGAGGGGATTCGCTCGGCACGTGCGCCATCACCGAGCCGACTGGCGGTTCTGATCTCCTCGGGATGACATGCTCCGCCAAGACCGTCCCCGATGGCTATCTTCTCACCGGCCGGAAGTGCTTCATCACGAACTCCCATCAGAGCGACGCCCCCCTCGTCATCGCCAAGACGGGAGAGGGCCCGAAGGGGATCAGCGCTTTCCTGATCGACAAGGGCGCGAGCGGCTTCGCGTCGGGCAGGCACGAACGGAAGATGGGGCTCAAGGGCTCGGACACGGGTGAGATCATCTTGAAGGACTGCAAGGTTCCTCGCGAGAACCTGGTCGGTAACGAGGGCGACGGCATGACGATCGCCCTGAAGACGATCAGCGAGGTCGGACGTCCCGGAATGGCGGCGGTCGCCCTCGGAATCCTCCAGGCATGCTACGACGAGGCGACGAAATTCGCCAAGGAGCGCACGCTCTATGGCCGCTCGATCGCGCAGCTGCAGGCGATCCAGTGGGGGGTGGCCGAGATCTACATGCAGCTCGAGGCATCGCGTCTGCTGAGCTACCGCGCGGCGTGGCTCAAGGACAAGGGGCGCGACAGCTCGCTCGAGGCCACGATGGCCAAGACCTTCGTCACCGAGGCGGCCGTCCATGCCGCCAAGAAGGCCATCGAAATCCACGGCGGCTGCGGCACGATGAACGAGTATCCGGTACAGCGGCTCTTCCGCGACGCCATGGTTTGCATTTCCGCCGGCGGCACGACGGAGATCGGCAAGCTCGTGGTCTCGCGCGCCGCGTTGAACTGAGGGGTGGGCATCATGAAGGCTCTGAACATCATCGTCTGCATCAAGCCGGTTCCCGATCCCAAGCAGTGGAAGAAGCTCGAGCTGGATCCAAGAACCATGCTGCTCGCGCGAAGCGCGATCCCGGCCGTGATCAACCCGCTCGACCGCGTAGCGATCGAACAGGCCGTCGTGCTGAAGGCGCAGTACGGTGGCACGGTCAGCGTCCTGACCATGGCGCCGCCCGAGGCCGAGGATCAGCTGCTCGAAGCCGTGGCCATGGGATGCGACCGCGCCTACCTCTTGACCGATCGCGCGTTCGCCGGCGCCGACACGCTCGCGACTGCCCGTCCTCTGGCCACCGCGATCCGAAAGATCGGCGAGCCGGACCTGGTCTTCTGTGGAGCCTATTCGCTCGACGGGAGCACTTCCCAGGTCGGGCCTCAGGTGGCCGAGATGCTCGGACTGCCGGATCTCACCCACGTGACGCGGCTTTCCATCGCCGATTCCACGCTGCGGGCCGATTGTAGAACAGAGGAAGGTCTCGTGGTTTTCGAGTCCGAGCTCCCCGCGCTGGTCACCTTCGCGAGCGATGCGAATCACCCAAGGTTGGCGAACATGGTCGGTATCAGGAGAGCCGTCGAGACAGCCATCGTGACCTGGACGGCATCGGATCTCGGCTTGGCGCCTGATCTTATCGGGCTTCCGGGCTCGCCCACGCAGATGCTGAACGTCTTCACGGCCTCATCGGGAAGAAAGGGAGAAATTCTATTAGGCACCCCGGATGAACTCGCCGCCGGGCTGCTCGCAAAGCTCCGCCTCGAACCGATCCGACACGACAACGCCGCCACACACGAAGTGAAGCCATGACGAAGAAGAACGGAGAAGCCGTCTGGGTCTATGCCTCCCACAAGGATGGGAAGATCGATCCTGTCGTCATGGAACTCGCCGGAAAGGCACAATCTCTCGCGGAGATGATGCAGGCTCCGGTCGAGATCTGTCTCCTCGGAGACAAGGTCGACAAGCTCGCCGCAGAGCTCCAACACGCGGGGGCTTCCACGATCCGCGTGATCGACGACGCGGCCCTGGCGAGATTTTCTTCGGCGGTCTTCGCGCGCGTCCTGGCCGATCTCGCCGCCCGGCACAAACCGCAGATCCTTCTCTTTGGAGCGGGGGTGCGCAACGCATCCCTCGCGGCGCGCGTCGCGGCCAGACTGGAAACCGGCTTGAGCGCGCACTGCGTCGACCTCAAGTTCGAGGGAAAGAACCTGGTGCAGACCGTTCCCGGTTTCGGCGGCCAGCTCATGGCGAACATCGTATGCCCGGACCGCCGCCCGCAGATCGCCACGGTCACGGCCGGCGTGTTCCAGGCGGCCCCCCGCGCGGATCTCACCGCCGAGATCGTCAAGGAGAAGCCGCAGATTCCCGAGGACCTCCGCGGCGCGCGGGAAGTGGACCGCGGCGCCGTAGGAGCGTCCGGCAACGGGACTCTTGTCGATGCTGACGTCGTCGTGGCAGGGGGCTTCGGTGTCGGCTCGAAGGAGAACTGGACCCTGGTCGAGGAGCTGGCGCACGCACTGGGCGGTGCGGTCGGGGCCACGCGGCCGCCCGTCGACGAAGGATGGGCCTCCTTCGACCAGATGATCGGCGCGAGTGGCAAGATCGTCTCGCCGAACCTCTACATCGCCGTCGGAATCTCGGGGATGATGCACCACACGGTCGGCGTCCACGGCGCGAAGACGATCGTCGCGATCAACAACGATCCGAAGGCGCCGATCTTCACGACGGCCGACTACGGTCTCGTCGGCGACATGAGGGACATCGTCCCGGCGCTGATCTCGCGCCTCACGAAGGGCGAGGCGCTCGCGCCGCAGATCAAACCCCCGGACCACACCCGCACGCCCGAGGCCTACAAGGCCAGCCTCCGCGCGATGAAGCCGAACATGTACAAGCGGGGGAAGTTGATCGAGGACCCCGTGAACGATCCCGTCACGCGGCGCACGGTCGAAGGACACGCGCAGGCCTTCGAGGCCGCCCTCGATCCCCGCTACCAGGAACTCCTGACCACGACCTCCCACCTGACCGGCAAACGGATCTCCCGCTACCTGTCGATCATCCAGTCGCCGGAAGAGCAGATCGCCAACAGCAAGGTGAAGCGGCTGATGTTCCAGTTGACAGGGACCTGCACCGGCGGGCGCTGCGTCGGCTGGACCTGTCTGAACGCCCTCTGGTCCACCACGTGGGACATGGACCACGAGTTCGGCACGAGTTACCACGGGCGGCTGAAGACCTGGCTGCTCGATGCCCAGGAGCGGGACCTCACCGTCGCCGGCGGCTTGACCGATCCCAAGGGAAATCGCCGGCAGTCCCCTTCCAAGCAGCAGGACAAGGACATGTTCCTGCACATCGTACAGCGCCGCGACGACGGCATCGTCGTCCGCGGGGCGAAGATCATGATCTGCGGAACCGCCGCGGCGAATGAGATCTTCATCATGCCGGGCACACGCCTGCGCCGCGAAGAATCCGACTATGCGGTCGCCTTCGTCATTCCGAAAGACACTCCCGGGATCACGATCGTCGAGGCGCGGCATGCGTCCGACGACCGCGAGCTAGAGGAGGGGTTCGACAACCCTGTTACCCGCGGCGGGATCACCCAGGCGTACATCTTCTTCGAAGATGTGTTCGTGCCGCATGAGCGCGTGTTCATGTGCGGCGAGTACAGCTACGCCGAGACCGCGGTCTTTCGTTTCACGCTGCCGTACCGCTCCGCGATCGGCGCCTGCGTCGCGGGACAGGGCGACGTGATGATCGGCTCCTCCATCCTGATCGCGCGCGCGAACGGGCTCGACGAGAAGGTGTTCCGCGACAAGATCATCCAGATGGTCATGAACAACGAGACGACCTTCGGGATCGGGGTCGCAGCGGCCGCGCTCGGCACGAAGCATCCGTCCGGATCCTGGCTACCCGATCCCGTGCTCGCGCACGCGAACAAGGTCCACGTCGGAACGCTCCCGTATGAGACGAAGCGCCTCACGCAGGAGATCGCCGGCGGGATCGCCGAAACGGGCTGCATCCCTTCCTACCGCGACTTCGTCGACAGCCGGTATGGACATCTCGTGAGGAAGTACCTGAAGGCGAACTCGCCGGCAGAGACGCGGGTGCGGATCGCGCGGATGATCGAATGGCTTACGATGGGCGGCGGCGTTCCGGGCTGCATGCACGGGGGCGGTTCCCCCGACGGCGCGAAGATGGTCGTTTTCGCGCAGACCGATTTCCAGAAAATGATCGACGCGGCGAAGAGGATCGGAGGGATTTCGGATATCTCGCTCGCGAAACCGCCCGGGAAGTGATCGTACCTGCCCACTAGCCCGCGGGCAGCCCCGAGCCCCGTCGTCCCCGCCGCGCACCGGGGCTGCCTCCTACGCGCACAGGCGCCCGTTCGCGCCCGTATCCTCATGACATTCAATGGATTATTACATTCAAGGTGCCTCCCTACGGTGCCGATATGCAGGTGGAAGCGGAATGGACGGATCGTTCCGGCGCAATTGAGGGAACAGAGCTCGGCCTCGCGTCTGGTGCGGCGCGCGGGAGCAACCGAAAGTGGAGTGTCGATGGACCGTCCAGTAATGACAATCCTGCGGAGGGCCGCCAGGATAGGCTCTCGCTACTGGCCCGCATACTGCGTTCTGATCGCCATGATCATGGCGACCGCGTGGACGTCGGGCATCGTTCGCGATCAGGCCATCACCCGCAATCGGCTCCGTTTCGACCTCAAGTTCGAGACCATCAGGCAGAATCTCGCTCTCGATCTCCAGTACCAGCGCAATCTTCTTGAGAGCGCCCGCAGCTTGTTCGCGGCCAGCCGCTCGGTCGAAAGCGACGAGTGGGCCATATTCGTCCGAGGCGTCACCGCGGGATCGAACGATGTCCTGCTCGAGGAGGTCTGCTATGTCGAGCCGGTCGGACGGCAGCGGCTGAGCGAGTTTTTGTCGACGGTCGGCGCCGAAGGTCAACCCAACTTCAACATCACCCCCCCCGGCGAGCGCGAGGACTACTTCCTCGCCCGGTTTCTCGATCCCAGAGACCAGAACAGCCCATGGGCCGGTTTCGATTTCGGCTCGTGCCCGAACAGCCGCGCGGCAGCCGACCGCGCGCGGGACACGGGCTTCATCACGGCCACCGGAACCCACGAAATGCCCAGCGCATCGACGAGCGTACGCGGGATCGTCGTGTTTGCGCCGATCTAGCAAAACGGCCGGCCCATTCGGACCGTCGGTGATCGGAGGGAAGCTCTCACAGGT
>CAZNRY010000078.1:10306-18558 GCA_964575675.1 uncultured bacterium | reverse complement strand
TGGCCGCGAATCGCCTGTAAGGGAGATCGGCAGGGGAAGATGGGATGTTTAGAGGTGTGTGATTTACGGGCAAGCAGGGGGTGTGGTGGGTAACATCAGGTGGGCCAAGGCGTTGGCTGGCAGGATACGCGCGCTGGGGCGCCGTCGGGGTCGAGGCGCCAGATGGAGGCCCGGACCCGCGATCGAACGCCGTGGGCCCGGGCCGCCGAATCAGTCCAGCTTGAGCTTCCCCATCTCATCGAGCAGCTTGCCGATGTTGGTCCGGGCCGCGCCCTCGGAGGCCTTGCGGGCGCGGACGACGCCGATCGGCGAACCGCAACAGGTTTCCGTGTAGTCCGAGAAGATCTCCTGAGTCCAGCCTCATTCTGAAGTGATCCTTTCTCTGGGAAATGGTGGCCATTGTCCCGCATTCCCCTGATCGCGACGATCGTCATGGCGATATGGAAGAGGGAGGAGCCGTACCGGCCGAAGATGTATCGGATGGCAGAGACGGCTTGAGAGATCCGGACGACGGGGGCCCGAGTCGCAGCGGCTCCGGCACTGCCGAAATCGTGACAGGATCCTCCGCGCCGCTTTGGTACCCCGGTCGCTCCACGCCCTTTCATCACTCTCTCCGAGAGAAAGGAAATTCAGAGAGTTCGGGGCCCACCGGGGCGGTTCGAACCGGTCCTCTTCGGGCACCAGGTGGGACGGAGCACGAACAGAGAATCTGCGCTAGGAACTCACCCTCGCAACTCTCTGCGATTGTGCGCGATAAGAAGAGCCCCAGCGGCTCTCACCACCAGGGCTCCGTTCACCGCTCTCGGCCACTAGTAGTGATCCGCATAAATATGGCAACGTATTTTCCTTGTTCTCCTTGGACCTCTCGGCTACTGTCTCACCCAAGGAGGGTGGGGCGATATGCCGAGAGAAAGCCCATTCAAGATCAAGCTGTTGCGGCAAGAAAAGGAGATTCTGGAGAGGCGGACCCGCAAGTATACGTTGCCGTTTTTTGTAGTCCTGCGGGCCAGGATGATCCTCCTTGCCGCCGAGGGTTGGTCGAACGGCGAAATCGCGGCCTCGCTGTCGGTGGGGCGAGACGTGGTCAGCCTGTGGCGTAAACGTTTCTTCCATGAACGCCTGGGCGGCCTGGAGGAGCGACCACGCCCGGGCCGACCCCCGGTTTTTCCCCCCAGACGTCGTCGTGCAGATCAAAGCCATCGCCTGTGAACTGCCCGCCACGCTGGGCTTGCCTCTGTCACGGCTGAGTACCGCAGACATCGTGCGCGAGGCGCAGCGCTGCGGCATCGTCGCCACCATCAGCGACAAGACGGTGTGGCGCTGGCTCAACGAAGACGCCATCCGCCCCTGGCAGCACCGCCCCTGGATCTTCCCGCGCGATCCGGAGTTTGCCTCCAAGGCCGGGCGCATCCTCGACCTCTACGCCCGGGAATGGCAGGGCAAGCCCTTGAAATCCGATGAGTTCGTCATCAGCGCCGACGAGAAGACCAGCATCCAAGCCCGAATCCGTAAGCATCCCTCCTTGCCCCCGCGTCCGGGTCAGAGCGCCCGCACCGAACACGAGTACGCCCGCGGAGGCGCCTGGGCCTACCTGGCGGCACTCATGTTCATCGGGCAAAGATCTTCGGTCGTTGCGAGAAAACCACCGGCATCGTTCCCTTCGATCGGCTCGTCGCCCAAGTCATGACCGAATCCCCCTACCGCGACGCCCGCCACGTCTTCTGGATCGTGGACAACGGTTCCTCCCATCGCGGTCAAGCCTGTGTCCGACGCCTCCAGGTGCAGTTTCCCAACATCGTGCCCGTTCACAGCCCGGTCCACGCGAGTTGGCTCAACCAAATCGAAATCTACTTCTCCATCGTTCAGCGCAAGGCGCTCACGCCCAACGACTTCTCCTCCCTGCACGATGTCGAGAATCGGCTGCTTCACTTCCAGCAGTACTACGAAATCATCGCCACGCCCTTCGAGTGGAAATTCACCCGCGCCGATCTCAACGATCTCATGAACAAGATGGAAGCCGTTCGCACTTCGCTGCGTGCCGCCGCGTAGCCTCATACGTTGCCGAATTTATGAACCGGAGTACTTAGGTTCGTCGCTTGTTCGCTTGGCTCCCCAAACGTAACCTTCTGCGGAACCAGAGCACGGAATCGGCCGAACCGGAGGTCTGGTTTCGAGTCGTCCATGTCGCCAAGGACGGCCACCCCGGCGTGACCGTGGCCGCGCACCGCGAACAGACGGTCGAGATCGCCCTGGGGACCGACGCGGCGTTCGAGAACGGGAACGTCGGCACCGTGACGCGACGGGTGGTGGCGGAACGGGTGGTGAGCACGGTACCGCAGCCCCGGCGGGGACCCAAGCCGCCCCGGGCACCCCGGACGCCCCGGGTGGTCGAGCCGCTTCGGAAAGCCATCGAGAGGTCATGCTACCTCGATGCTGGCGAGGTCGAGACCCAGTCCGCAATCGCCTGGCGAGAAGGGATCACCCGCGCGTGGTGATGACGGATTGAAACGACGCCTTGATATTCTCCCCCCTATCCCCCATAATCGATAGCGTTCAGAAAAGGCACAGTCACGGCGGCCTCACCGGAAAGGGGGATTCTGATGAGACGCGCACGGATCATGAGGTCGGTTATCGTGCTCTCTTGTTGCATGTATACCGCCGCGACTTCGTTGCCCATGACCACGACGGCCGAGAGTCCCAAGAAGCTGGCCCTCGGAGTGCAGAGCGCGCCGTTTCCGATCCTTGGTCTCAGCGTTCAGTACCATCCTTCCCGCCGACTCGGCTTGCAGGTCTTCGGGAAGGCGGGGTACGACGTGGCCATCCTCGCCTCGCGAGTCCTCTACCGATTCAATAGCTCTGAACGTACGCGCTTATATGGATCTGGCCTGGTGGGTGTGTTTCGGGACAGCCATGTGACTCGGACGCTGTTCGGACCCGAGGAGACCGACATGGCACCGGGGTTCGGGCTCGGGATCGGCCTGGAGCACTTCTTCACACCCCAATCGCGGCTCGGCCTCAACGCCGAAATTGACTTCGCCTACATCGCCTTCAAAGACACGTGGTTCGAGTACGAGTACGACACTTGGTCTCTCGTCATGCTCGGCCTTGGTATCCACTACTACTTGTAGCTCCGAACGCCGATCTGGACGGCAGAGAGGGGCTCTTGCTAGGGGGGTAAGCGAGAATGGCGGTGCCAAAGCGGCACGGCATGTCGTTCGCAGGCTGCAGCCAGGGGCATTCGAAACCTAGCACGCTGCGGAAGTCGTCAACAACTCTGAGACCCGGCCCGATGCTCTTTCACCAAGGCTCTGTCACATGAGGACGAGTCTTCTCCCCCTGCTAGCGGCATCGGTCATCCTACTGACCTCGACCGGATGCTCCAGTGATTCAAAGAAGTCCAAACCAACGTCGGGCGACGACCCAGGCGATGGCTTCCCAGCGGGAGAGTGGATCTTAGAGTGGGGTGACGAGGGGCAGCGGGCGCTGCCGTATCAGATGTCGTTCGCCGCGCTAAACGCCGACGGCAGTCTCAGTGTGATGTTTCTCACTCCTGATGCGGACGGGTATCCTATGGCCTCGATCAACGTTCCGGCAATCTCATCCGTCCAACCAGGGCATTTCGTTGAATGCACCTCCTTCATCGCGTACAGCAGCGATCTAGCTGAGATAGCGATTTCCCCCCTCGACCCACTCAAGACAGAGGTCAGTTTTCGGGATGTGGGCGTTTCACCAGGTTCGACGGTGTCCGGTGATGTCCGCGGCGAGTTGTCGACCTCGAACTACCCTGACCTCGTGAGGGTCAAGATCGTGTCCGCCTCTTTCAGCGGCGTGCCGGTCGGCGGGCCAGGACGCTGATTCGGATGGCCAAGAAGGGCTCCTTCGAGGCAGCGATCCAGAGAAGCCTTTACCTCTTCACCATCTTGGGCCTCTACATCCTCCAACCAGGTTGTGGAGAGAGGGACCAGAAGGCGACGCAGCCCGACAGCGCCGATCCAGATGTCACAATCGCCGTTGTCCTCGCCGACTTGGCCCTCCCAGGTGAACCTGTCCTCGTCTACGGGGCCGGCGAAGATACGGACCTCGACCACACCGTCGTCCAGGGGGACACAGCATACGTTGCCCTCCCCCTTCCTCGGGGACGCCCGCATATCGTCTGTGTCGTCCGATCCGATTACGACGAAATCTACAGTGCCGCGGTCTATCCTGGGGTTGGACCGAGCGTGACGATCGATGCCGGCTCGACCGCGGAGGTTCCTATCTTCCTAGCACCCGGTCTCTATGCGGATTCGCCGGGGGCGGTTGAGTCGACCCTCGTTCGCATCCATGCGCACCCGAGCTTCCTACCAATGGTCGCCCGGGTCGGGGAACTTCTGCCCCATGGGAACATCCGTGAGACCTTCAACGATCCGGAGGTCGACTCCCTCGCGCGCGAGATCATTCTTGCAACCGGCCTTCCTGTCTCGAACAGACCAATCGGTGCCGCCGACCCGCAGAGTATGGGGAGCGTCTCGCTTGTCCCCTGTACCGCCGAAGAAGAAACGGCGACCGGAATCCGGGTTGAGGGCCCATTCGGCGGTGTCACCATCGATCTCAGGAGCTGCCAGGTTACCGTGATCAACTCCCATCAGCGCTACATGATTCCGTACCGCCAGGACTACTGGGTCGGATTTCCTGATCCCCTCCCCGCTTACAAGTTTCCGGCCGACTTCCTTCCTCCTGCACCGCGCGCTGGCGAGTCACGGATTCGAGGGACAATCGACTTTGAAATGCCAAGGTTGGCGAAAACGGATCTGATCATCTGCGGTCCGGGAGGCAGAGATGCATGTGAGAGCCTGCCCTGGACAACTGCCGAGAGGCAGGATGCCTACGCCCGACTCCTGATCCCCACGACCGCCGGTTTCGCGTCATTTCTGCTCGGGTTTTCGACCGAGTTTTGGGCATGGGTCGCTAACCTGGCCGTCACCTTCCCGACGCTAACCTACGAATGGGCGAACGCAGTGCATGCGGGGGACAGGGTAGGATCGGACGATATCTTTCGTAGGGTTATCGTCGAGTTCTTCAGGGCGTTGCCCGTCCGTGACCCAAGGTGGAAAGCCGCCAACGTCGCCTATGGGTGTTTCCGGGCTTCCACGCTGGTCGGGATTCTGACGACGACCTCCAACACGCGGGAGGGTGCGAAGTACACGCTGGTGCCGAGTTGGGCAGAGGAGCCTGATTCTGGGTTCTGGGGCTTCGACTGGGGCGAGCTCGGAACCGTCGGTCTTAGGTATCGCTTCAAGGTCGGTCATCTATACCCGGACAACAAGCTCGGTCTCATCTTCAGCTCCTCGAGCGAATCACCCACATCACCACCCCAAGCGATCATCAGCCTGTCCGATGCATCGTCCCTGCAGGCGGGGTTGACGTACGAATGCGCCTGGATGTTCGTGGATCTCGACAATGGTGATATCGGGTTCGGGTATGCTCCGTTCCAGATGACGCCGAACGAGCCCGATCCCCCGATCCGATCGTACGTGACGTTCTCGAAGCTCGAGATGCCGGAGGGACTCTTCCCGGGTCTGGCTTCGGGGTCCGTTACGGGCGAACTCGGCGTCCTGGTCCGCACGGTCCCCGATGATCCTCAAACCTGGCGCTGGTTCCGGGTCAGGATTCTCGATGCCTCCTTCGAGGAAGTGCGGGTCTACATCGAGCCTACTGCGGGATCTGGTACGAGATGAGCCGGTCCGCCGTACCCGATTCCTCGTCCCCGGACGCGCCCTCGATCATCCCAATGTCCGGGCGGAAGTGCATCGTCATGTATGGTCGCACCTCCATCCGGATGCAGCCTTGCAGATTTCCCGCAGGAACCTGGACGCTTACGCAGGTCTGCGTGATTCGAGCCTGATAGGAGGGTCCTCCGTCCCCTATGTTGTAGGTCCAGGTCGTTCCCTCTCGGATTGGATCCTTCATGAAGACGAGATACGGAAGGCCAGCCGCTGGAAGCATGTCGTAGTTGCGAACTTCACCGTCGATGATGGTAAACCAGTCGGTCTCCCCGGAAGGCTCCTCGACAAAGAGGTAGGCACTATGCCCCCCCAGAACCGAGACGTGCTTGACGACCCGGACAGTGTACGTATCCACTTCCGCATAGCCAACATCTCGGGTGGTTCTCTGGTAGCTCCACCACGCCCCGACGCGAACGGGCCAGTCCGAGACGGACATGTCTCCTGAGTCGCACCCGGTCGGGTTCTTATGATCATCCCCGCCACCACATCTCGCCATGCCAAGAATCGCCACTGCTACCAACAACGAAGGCGTCCAGCGCATTGCGATTCTCTCCTCCTCGGACTACCGAGATCAACTGCCTGGCGGCCAATCATTGGGCCGCTGGCCCGGCCGTTTTTTCGAAACTCGCGTGCCCACGTATTGTCCGACGTTCGTCCGATCAGAGTTCGCACAACATCAGGGACCATAGACGCTACCAAGAGATGTCGTACCGGCAATCCCGTCCGACGTTCAGAGCATGTCCCTGTGGGCTTACCGCTCCAACACCGGGGATCGCACGAAAGGTCGACGAACCACACGCCCCCGGGGAATCCCGCGAGCCCGCGTTGCGCCGTCTCGACAGCGAGCCGCGTCTTCCCGGATCCGCCGGGCCCGACGAGGCTCACGAGCGGGACGCGCTCGAGAGCGGCGTGAAGCTCGGCGAGGTCCGTTTCCGTCCCACGAAGATCGTTCGATAGCGCGGGAGGTTGTGTCGTGGCCCCGGACCGTCCTGGCCGGTCTCGACACCGAAGGACTCGCGCGCGAACGCGCGGAGGCGGCCGTCGGCGATCGGCCGCCCGCGCTCGAGAAACCGGACCTGGTCCGCGGAAAACCCCTCCGCCAGCCGGATCTGGAGATGCCGCCGGGCGCCGGACTTCACCAGAATGTTCTGAAGAGACGTGTACCCCTGCCTCCAGAGCGGGTGCTCGCCGAACAGCTCGTGCAGCCGGTGCGTGTCGATGCGCTTCCCCGGGCTGTGCCAGAGATCGTAGAAGCGGGCGCAGAGACTCCGCTCGGCCTCCCCGCCGTCGGCGCGAATCGTGGCTCCGCCCGTTGCCTCGGCGCCCAACCCAGCCCCGTCTGCATGATGGGTGCCGAGGCGGAGCACGGCCAGGACGCCGGCGAGAACCTCGGTCAGCACGTTGGACCGCCAGTGCTCCAGGCGGCGGCGAACGTAGAACATGCCGTCCGGGCGCTCGACGCGGATGCGTTCCACGCGCCACATCCCGTCGACCTGCTCGAGGTGGATCTCGAGCGCCCCGCTTCTCTCGCCGCCAGCCGCCACGGGTACAGGTGCCTCCTCCGGGAGAAGAGTCTACACGCCGTGGAGGGGACTGAGAAGCGGAGATGTCTACGGGTCGAGGGGGAAAGGAGGATGGTCCAGCGTCCCGAGGAGCAGCGAAGACGCAGCACCTTCGGCGCACGAGCGGGTCGCTGCCGAGAACTGGCGGGACATGGGTACGAGCCTGACCGGCGGGACGCTACGGGCGCCACGTGGCGTCCCACCGGCAAGCCGAGAGGACAAATGGCCTTATCGCAACAGCAGGATCTTCCTCGTGCGCGTCTCCTCGCAACCGGCCAGTCGACAGTAGTAGATTCCGTTGGCCCAGCGGGTCGGCGTCCACACGATCTCGTGAAAGCCTGCGGCGAGCGGCTCATCCGCAAGTGTTCCCACGATCCTGCCGGACGGGTCGTAGACGTCGAGCCTCACGTGGCCCGCCTTCGGCAAACCGAATCGGATGCCAACGGCCGCGTTCGCGGGGTTGGGGCTCGCCGTGAGCACAAGTCGCGCGGGCCGGATCACGGAGGTCGTGTCCACGCCGGAAGGGGAGATCCCGTCGATGCGGACCCGATAGGTACCGGGATTCTGGTAGTCGGAATCGCCAATCTGCAAACGCCATGGGTTGGGCGAGGGTGGCATGGGCCCGATGTCCGCGGTCGCGCTCGTGGACCAGGAGCGGTATTGGGTTCCGTCGGCGTGTAGAACGCGCCAGTAGCAGACGAACCCCGATCCTGTCACCTCATCGACCTGGATGTGCAGTATGTCTCCGGTCGCAGTGCTGAAGCTCAGGAGATCGGTATCCAACCTGCTCTCGATTGTCCCTTCAAACGGAACGCCATTCAGAAGCCATTGGTTATCGCAGACGGTCGGCCATGTCAGCCTCTGCAAGGCGATCCGGTAGGTGCCGGTGTCCTGGTAGTCCCAGTCGCCGATCTGGAGCCGATAC
>CAZNRY010000078.1:0-10206 GCA_964575675.1 uncultured bacterium | reverse complement strand
CCGGCGAACCAGGCTCTTCGTCCACCAGGAAGAAGAGCCGCTCGCCCGCGGAAACGGCGAAGCTGAACAGATCGGTGTCGATCCGGTTGTCGATCGTGCCGGTAGTAGGCGTGTCACAGATGATTGGGGTCCCCTCGCAGGCGGTGGATTCCGGGAGCCGTTGCATGCAGATCCGGTAGGTGCCGGTGTCCTGGTAGTCCCAGTCGCCGATCTGGAGCCGATACGTGCCGGCGGCGGGAAAGGGACCGCGATCCAACGACTCGCTTGTGGTCCAACCAGAGAACTCGGTCCCGTCTGGCTTGAGAACCCGCCAGTAGACATCGAACCCCGCCGGCGAACCAGGCTCTTCGTCCACCAGGAAGAAGAGCCGCTCGCCCGCGGAAACATTGAACTGATGCTCATCGGTCTCTCCCGGCGCCGAAATCGTGTCCAGATGCGGCACGTCACATTCGAGGACTACGGTCCCTTCGCATACTCCTGCGCCTCCTGCGCCGAACAACAGAGCTGAAGCCGATCCGACAACCGTAGCGATCCGCAAGCGATCTCGGAAACTGGAGACGAACCGCCATGCCGCTGCACCAGACATAACCTCACCTCCAGGTTGAGTGCGATCGATCCAGGAGGGGCGAGCGCACAATATCGAATGCAAGCTTTGGGTCCGCCGAATATGATACCGCTTCGGGGCTACCCTGCATAGTCCAGCCCCACCACTGGCACGCGCCTCCGGCGAACCGGCCAACCCACAACGGGAAGCGGTGAACGTCGCAGACCTGCCGTCCAGCCTCGCCAGATCATCGCTGCCCCTGGTGCCCGGCTCAGGATCGATACTGAGCGCCAGCCCCAATCATGAGCGCGCTGAAGTCATAGTCCACTTTCTGGAATTCGACCCGAGAAAGCCCGATTTCGAGGTTCCAGGCAACCGGGGAGAGGTTCCGGCTCCAGCCGCGCCAGTCGTACTCGACTCCTGCTCCGGCGCCCATCCCGAGCACCGTTTCGCTTGTCTCTCTGAAGTTCCAGTTCCAGTGATCTTCTGGAGTTGACCCGGTTTCGTGGATACCTTTCCACTTGGGTGGAGGAAGGAGTCCACGATGCCCAAAAGTCACTCTTCGTACCCGCCGGAACTCCGCCGGCGACTGATTGAACTGGTCCGTTCCGGCCGGACACCGGAGGAGTTGGCCAAGAAGTTTGAGCCCTCTGGCCAGGCGATCCGCAACTGGGTGCGGCAGGCCGATCTCGATGAGGGTCGGAAGGATGACGGCCTGACGACCCAGGAGCGAGAGGAGATCCGCAAACTCCGTCGGGAGAACAAGGTTCTCCGTGAGGAGCGGGAGATCCTAATAAAGAAGTCACCGCCAGACTGATGTAGAGTGGGGCGGGCCCCCGGTCGGTCTCCTCGGACAGCCTCCAGAATGCGTAGGTGGCCCCGGCCATCGTGCCCACATAGCCGAAGGCCAGCAAAGCATCGTAATGATGGCCCGCATACCATTGACCCGCACCGGGGAGGACGGTGGAGAGACATGCCGCGACCGCACGGCTCTTCTGCGGCAGTTGCCGGCCCTTGAGAGACAGGTCCGCGAGTTGTCGGGCTTTCGATGCCATCGGCGGATGCGCTGCCATGACGTCGCTAAACGCCAGCGTCGCATCGTTCCACATTCCCATCTCGGCCATGCTTTGTGCTTTGCAGAGCGTGGCCACGCCCGACGAATCGCTGGGACTCGCCTCGTCGAACCACCGCGCTGCGGTCGAGGGCAGGGACATCTCCGTGTAGACAAGCCCCATCCCGAGTCGCGCGGCCGTGCGATCGCTAGCTGCCGCGTCGGCCGATTGGATGATGCGGCCGTAGTACGAGAGAGCGCTCCGGTGATGACCGCTCTTTCGGTAGGACTCGGCGCACCCGAGTTCGTAGCGCGGGACGGCTTCCCGAAGCGTCGATTCGCCCCGACCGGACGAGTCCGCACTGAAGTAGATCAGCTTTTTGTAGACGCTGATGGCGCGGTAGTAGTCGCCCTGATCGAAGAGCCAGCGCGCGAACCCCTCAGGGTCGTGTCCCGGAGGGTTCTCCGACGCCCGAGGAATCCCGGTCGCTACCAGGAGGAGAGAGAACAGGGCTAGTGCGCCGCGAATTGCCGAGGAAGAAGCCATCGTCCAATCGGAGGATTCCCTCGGGCGTTTCCACGAGGGGATAGAGCGCCCAAGCATACGAATGCTCCCGGTAAAGGTGCCGATCCACGAAAAGGAGGAGGCCCTGAACCAAACCGTGCCGATCGATCGCATCTTCCGCATAGTGCGAGCAGCTGATTGCAAACGGGCAGCGCCGGATCGAGTTCGGGGCGGTGTGCTTCCGGTAGAATCCGATGAGCGCGCGAGCACCCGGGGCAAGGAGCCCCGGGCTCTCCGTTGGTGCTGCGATCCCCGCGTCATCCTCGCCCCATGGGATGAGGTCCTCAGGAAGTTCCGAGGGAGGTCCCAGATGCGCACCCCATCCGGAAGAGACCCCCCCAGCAAAAGCAGCGCGCAAAGCTGAAGCGCAGCGAGGGAAAGTCTACACCTTCCCATTTACCGCGATCAAAGGAACCATCATGTGCCGCAGCTCGCCATTGTCGTCCAGTCGGCAGAACACGGCGTAGAATCCGTCCTCGCCGTCGAGCGACGCCTTGAGCATCGTGATGCTGATCTCATCGGGTTGCAGCTTGTACGCCGCGCCGCTCGAGTAGTCGACGATGATCCCGATGATGCCTCCGCAAACCAAGTTTCCCCAGACCCAGGAATTTGTCTCCTTCGTGATGGCGACTGTCTGCGGCTGATAGCCGGCCACGGTCAGCTCCACGAGGTACTCATTCTTGCGGCTCAGTGTGATGGTGGCAGGGGTCGAGCCCTAGACGACCTTCATTCCCGTCGGGCCCTGCTTCACGACAAATGACGCTTGCGGCCCCGATGTGATCGGGACCTTCTGGCTGCGGCCGCCCCCCATGATGGAGGCTCAACCGAGGCTCAGGACGGCGAGGCCTAAGACGATCATTGACAGCCGGATGGAGAAACGGTGAATCGCAGCCATTCGCGAGGCTCCTTTCTGCATGAATCCGAGGTCTGCATCAGGACAGCCCGCGTGGCCGTCCGAACAGTCAGAGTCGTAGAGCAACGGTGCTTTTCCCCTCAAGCGGACTACCGGCGGAGGTGACGAAAGTCAAGCAGGCACATGGAGGACGGCCGGCAGAGCGGGACCCGTTCGTCGGCCCTCCCAGACCGGCGGGAGTGCGTCCGAAAATCATGGGAGGGCGCCCGGACCTGGGTCTGCCGGCGGCGACTCCCTGGGCGAAGGCTGGCGGGTGCCCGATTCAGCCGGCGAATCCGAGGGGTGGGGGAGCGACGTTGAGGGCGATGGCGCGGCCGGGGTCTCGGCGGAGTCCGGGATGGATGCACGTTCCCGCTGGTCCTCGCCCCGCCCCAACCGAATCCGGAGCTCCCGCAGTTCCCTGTGGACCTCGACCTGATAGTGCGCACACACGGCGACGCAGGAGGGAAGGAAGCTGATGAACAGGATCCGGTCGCCGAAGGTCAGGAGTGAAAAAAGCACGCTAAGAGGCCCCACGATCAGCAAGCTGTACAACAACCCGAATGCAGGGCCGAACCGAACGAGGAGGAACCCTGTCAGGACGCCGATCAGGAGCTCCAGGGCGAAGACGATGCCCGCGCGGGGCTCGCAGAGGGCGTCGTGCCGTACCCAGGAGGCGATCGCCTCTGCCCACACATAGACCCCCGCCATGCTGCCGACGACCGTGGGCTGGAAATCTCGGCCCGCCAGATACGTCCCGCCGATCAGGACGATTCGATCCGTGAGCAACGAGCGCTGCCCCCGGATGACCGGGGTGGAGAGCAGTGTCCGGCAATCCGTGCGGTGCGGCGTGACCGCCGTCCAGTCCTCTGCCGACCGGGGCGACGGTTCCACCGACGCGTCTCTGATCGGGAGGCCATCGAAGTCCCGGGCCGTCGACCGGCCAAGATCTCCGGGGAAGGAGCCGCCAAAACCGTCAGAATTCGCAGCTTTTCCGCTTGACCCCATCGAAGATGCGTTGTTAGCATAGAGCCGCTTTCAGGGTATCGGTCTGGTCTTGTATACGGGTCGCCAGGTTTCGATCCAGGCATCTGGCATACTTCGCTCGCCGTCAAGATTGGGTCAGGTCCGCGACGGTGCGACGCAATGCCTTTCTTAAGGGGATCACACAGAGGTCGTCGAGCACCTGCCCGCTGCAGAAGTGGGCCAGTTCGAGGCACGGCAAGGCCTTTGCCGCGGGATCCGACTTTGGGTTTGCATTCTGCTGGATTTGGAGGGGGGCATGTTTCTTCGCAGCGCGTTCTGTAGAGCAGTTACGACTATTCTGGTTCCGCTCCTTCTGTTTCTGCCCGTCTTGCCGAACTTGGCCCAGGCCCAGCTATCGGCATCGCCGGCCCTGCAATCCACATCAGCCGAAACGGAAGATCTGGCCTCAGCATGCAATGACGGAAGGGCGGATGCGGAACGCAACGTGGGGGGGGTCTGGTTCTTTGCCGGATGCTTGGGCATCATCGGAGTCTTGATCGCCTTTCTGGTGGAGCCGACTCCGCCGTCCATGAAGATCATGGGCAAGTCGCCGCAGTACATCGCTATGTACACAGACTGTTACAGGAGTGCAGGTAAGTCAGCCCAAGGGAAGAAGGCGGTCACCGGCTGCCTCGTCATAGCTGCGGTTGAGGTGGTGATCTACGTCATTTACATTGTTGTGGTCATCGCGGCCATAAATTCGTCAGAGCCGTACTAGCACTGGCCTTGGACAGATGTGACGTGCGTCAACGCCGTGCAAGGCGGAGAGGATCTCCATCGAGGGCGGGCAGCATCGGCGATATTCTCGCCCGGTGCGTGCTCCATGTTGTTCCCTGCGCGCTACTGTTCTATGCGGGGGCCTCCTCAGGGGAAGCCCCCGACGTGCCTAGGCCGGTTCAAACCCCCGCGACGCTCACGGTCTCCTATCATCGCTTCTGGCAACCCGATCGCAAGCCGCCGGAGGAATCAGACGGAACGATCTACTACCGCGCGACGGGAACGATCCTCGTTCATGCTCTGAAGCCCATTGAGCAGATCCTCGAAATGCAGGGAGAACACCTCCGGGTTTTCTATCCTGGAAGCAAGGATGCATTCGACCTACTCACCGAAGAGAACCAGGGTCTTCCTTTTTTCTCCATCTTCCTCGGGTCTCTTGATGAGGATTTCGGACTCTCGAAAACGGGCTACACAATCCGGGGACACGAGATGCGTCAGGACACGCTCGTGACGAGTTGGGATGGTCCTAGCAAGGCCGGGAAGTCTCTCGGTTCCGCGATTCTCGCGAGGCACGGCGAGCGGGTCGCACGGCTCGACTTACTAGATCCCAAGGGTCGTCTCATGATCCGCTACCGTTGCTCCGGCAACCTTGAGAGCTCGGGCTACGCGTTTCCTTCCGAAATAGAGACCGTTTCCCACCGCGGTCCCGCGAAGGGCGTCGAGCGCATTTCCTATTCCGCCTTGGCAGTGAATGATGCATTGCCGGCCTGGGTCCTGCAATTCCAGTTACCGGCAAACGTAACGGTCCGGGATCTTCGATGAGAGGGAAGCGCCTGAGGCGCCCGTACTTCTCCGTCCACCATCGTTCCCTCAGACTCAGGTTGCGCCGCGAGGCGCTTGCGGTCGTTCTGACTGTCATGGCCACCAGTCACTCGTGGGGCGGCACCTCCCCCCTCGAGACCGATCTGAAGAGATACGAGGCAGAGACCCAGGCGCTCCAACGGGAATCCTCCGCAGAAGAGCATCCGCAAGATGCCCGCCAACTCGGAGCGCACGGAGAGGCGAGGCTCGATGGCATTTCATTGCCCGGGCTGACCTTGCGCGGAGCCATCACACTCTATCAGAGGCTCCTCTCCAGCCAGGATCAACCGGCGTGCAACTTCACTCCGACCTGTTCCCACTTCGCTCAGGAAGCGATCAGACTGCGTGGGCCGTTCCTCGGCGTTCTCATGGGAAGCGACCGCTTGCAGCGATGCGTGGGGGCGGCACGAAAGTACTATCCGACAGACCCCTCGACCGGCCGCGCCTCTGATCCGGTGCCCACCGCGGCTTCGCTCTCGGAGATGGCCGGCGCGCTGCCTGCGAGCGGGACATATTTCGCGCAGGCTGACGCTGTGCGCGGGCTCGCCGAGTCGCTTCGATTGAGCGGCGAGTACCGCGAGGCCGCGGTCGAGTATCAGCGCTACCTCCTCAGCCTGGGAGATGACCGGCGGGCCGAGAAGGAGAGTGCCTGGCTGCAAACGATCGCGTGCTACCGTCAAGCAAAGCGTCCCCAGATCGCCCTCCGACAGCTGGACTCGCTGGATGCCCAGCCCGCGATCAGCGATTCCACGCGCTGCCGTAGCTGCATCGAGAGAGCGCGATGCCTTCATCTCGAGGGACGCACTTCGGCCGCCCTGAACCAGATCAGGCAGTGCTCGGCCGGCTGCGCTCGCTGGCCCAACGCGATCGGCGACCTAGCCCTCCTCGCCGCGGCCGAGCAGATGCGTCTGCATCAATGGGACGAGGTCACGAAACTGGCGAATGGAACGGCAGTCGCCGAGGGACCAGAGCGACAGAGCCTCGCGCGCCTCGAAGCGCTGGCTTCCCGAGCACGAACCATGCGCAATCCTCGTCCGATCGTGGCCGGACTTCTCTCCACTGCTCTCCCTGGGGCGGGTAGGGTCTATGCTGGAAGGTTTGCGGAAGGAATCTACTCGTTTGTTCTTCTCGCTCTTGCATCCTGGCAGTGCGCGGACGGTTTCCATGATGACGGGGGATCGTCCGCGAAGGGATGGACTGCGGGATCGATTGGCTTGTTGCTCTATTTCGGCGACATCTATGGATCGGCGACGACAGCGAAACGCGTACGTGCGGCGAGGATTGACGAACTTCTCCACGAGGCCGACATGACTGTGGAACGGGGGATGAGTCCCTGATGGCCGGTTCGATGTTGTGGCAAAGAAGTGGACGCCGTGCCGGCCCGCTTGCCCTCCCACTCCTGGTTCTGTTGGTGCTCCTGCTGCGTCCGATGCCGGTTTCGGGGGGGGCGGAGGAATTCTCGCCAGCCGCCAGTGCAAATACGACGGACTTGCATATGCAGACATTCGCCCTGGCGGAGCGGCTCCTCGCCTTTGGGGACATGGAGGGAGCTGCGCTCGAGTACCGGCGGTTCTTGGGCGAACGGCCGCCCGACAGCCTTGCTTTCCGGGCCTGGGATAGGCTCGCCGGCGCTCTCGCCGGGTATGGCGCATCAGAGGCGGCGAATAACGCCTGGCGCAACGCCCAGCGGACGGCATCGAATCTGTCCGACGCCGAGCGCGCGCTGTTTAGCCGCGCCCTCCTCCTGATGGCTGCGCGCGCGTATGCTTCAGCTTCCCTTCTCTTCCTCGAACTCAAATCCACGACCCAAGACTCGTTGATGATCTGCCGCGCCGGCTACTTCGAGGGGTTATGCGCACTGGAGCAGGCCCAATGGAGGAACGCGCGCATGTCGCTCGGACGCGCCTTGAGCGATCCCCATTCCGGGGCACGGACTCAAGTCACCGCGCGCCTGGATTCGCTTCTTCTAGAGGCCATGCAGATGCCGCGGCGCTCGCCAACGGCCGCACAATGGCTATCCACTTTTCTGCCCGGAGCGGGGCAGATGTACGCCGGATCGTTCTGGAGCGGTGCGAACGCCCTCGCCCTGAACTTACTGAACGGATACTTGCTTGTACGTTCTTCACAAAGGCGGGAGTGGGACGAAGTTGGCCTGAACTCCGTGTTGCTCTTGAGCCGATACTACCAAGGAAATCGGTATCAGGCTGGACTTCGTGCCGAGAGATCTAATGCGGATAGACAGGAGAGGTTTCGTAGTGAGGCCGTCCGCCTCGCCAGCGAGGCGGTAGGCTCTGCAGAGAAGGAGGATGAGAAATGAGGAAGGCCGTGAGATCTACAGCAGTATTTGCGATTCTCGGTGCTGCCGTTATCGTGCTCGTTGTCGCACAGGGCTGCACGACCTCCGTTCACGTCGCACCTCATCCCGAGCTCTATATTTCCGAAACGCCGATCAATGTGAATGTTGGATTGCTGGTGGAGGAGGCTCAGGAATTCGAATACTACACTCTGGGTGGCACGTGTCTCCTCGGGATGTTGAACTCCTGGAGGATCGAGACTGGACCCGCATTTCGCCTGGCCGCCGAGAATGCCTTCAAGAAGATCTTTGCCCACGTCGAGATCGTCCGCAAGCCGCAGCAGTTCCAGGAGGGCACTCTGGTGCTCTTGGTTAGGCCACGGATCAGTTCCTTCTATGTAGGCCAGAGTCTTTCAGCAACGCTCGTTCTGTCTTGCAGCATCGTGGACCGTACGGGGAAGGTTCTATACGAGAGCAGTTACCCGGGCACGGGCCCCGGTCGGACGGGGCTCGTCTTTGTTGGAGGTTTTTTCGCGGGAGCGAGTGCCCTTTCGAGCAGCTCGGCCACGGCCTTCGACACGGCTTTCACGTCCATGGCCCTGGACGTGAAGAGAACCGTTGATTTCTCCCCCTACCTGGGCCAATGACAGCTGAACCGAACCCTCCCTCGGATGCGTGCGCTCTCAGGCCTGCGAGGCCTGAACCCCTGCTGTGATCGCGGCCACTGTTCCCCTTTTGAATAGGAGGGGTGATGGACCCAGCAGTCCGGCGGACCGATCGAGCTCATGCCCATGGTGGAAAGAAACACGGATGACGGCTCAGAAACGGGCCCACAGCGACAGGCCTACCTGATTCACGCGATCCAGTTCGAGGGCTTGTGGCACGCTAGCGAAGTCGATCCTTCCCCCGATCGAGCCGCTGGATCCAGGAGGGCCCGTGCGCAGATCCACCCCGAGCCCGACCCCATATGTCTTGTCCTTGATATCACCCGACTTGTCGTTGATGTAGCCCAACCGCAGAGCGATCAAATGGAACAGCCCCGCTTCCGCGCCCACGCGGACAATCGGATGCTCGCTGCTGTAAGTGGCGCTCTTGTCCACGTCTGCCGACAGTGTGCCGCGAAAGAGCGGGCCGAGATAAGACACACTCGGGAGCGTGAACAGCGCCGCCTCCGCTGCGATTCCGATGCGCATGCGCTGCTCCATCAACTCGCCGTCGCTGCTGCCCTTGGGGCGAATCTCCTTGTTCAGGAGGTTCTGCATGGCTAGACCGAATCGAATGCTGACATAATCCGCGAAATCCCCGGCTTGGTCCGTTGTGTTCGGCGGCTGGGTAGAGGTCGCGAGGGGAATGCGCACAGCGCCGAGAAGCCCTGCGTCAAGGTTGAAAGCGGTGGCGCCGCTTAGGGAATCAGAGAACGAATGTAACCAAAATTGTTCTCCGAGTTTCTGGTGCACCATCGATAGGTTCATGCCAAGTCCGAGTCCGATGTTTCGACGCTCACCGGATATCAGTCTGAATAGATCGACGCCGCCTCCCAACAGAGCCTCGTATTCCCACGCTCGAAAGTCATCGATCAGTTCCCCAGACTCATCGAAGAGAATGTCCTGGCCGAGGCTCAGGTAGTTGATATTGACGCCGCCGCCCCAACCGCCAGAGCCGGCGGCCAGACCACCCGCGATCAGATACGCGTTGTCCAGGAAATGTGGTGCGATCTCGGCGTAGGAAACGGGTGAGAGATAAAGGCCATCCAAAAGCCCCAAGGCGCCGGGATTCCAGAAACAGGCTGACGGGCCTTCGGCGAGTGCCGTGAACGCCATTCCCATGCCTCGCGAGCGGGCGTCGGGCGGAAGCATGCGCGTGATCTGGGCTGACGTGAGGCAGGGGTGAAGCCCGATGAAAACGAGTGCAAGCCAGCAAGCCAGTATCTTTCCGCGCATTCGACCCTCCTCGTTCCAGTCGCCGAGTCTCGAGACGACTCGCGACGAATGGTAGAGAATGGGGGGAATACTCTCAAGGTGAAACGGATCTTCTCTTCCTTCCCCCCCTGATCAGCGAGAGTGAGACCGACTGGCCGCGATCCTCGGTCGAGCCACCCCGGTTCTATCCGGGTGCGGCTCGTGTCCCCAGACGACAGGCAACCGTTACCCAGGCCATTCCCGATTCGACGTTAGGCTACCCATGGGGAGATGTCCTGGCGAAGCGATCGGACGAAGTGTGAACCAAGGAACCGGTAGGAAGAAGGAGCGGGGATCTA
>CAZNRY010000077.1:0-18660 GCA_964575675.1 uncultured bacterium | reverse complement strand
GGGGCTACCGATCCCCCACGGAGCACCAAATGCATCTCCGCACGTCGAACGTCTCATGAGGACGCTGCGGCAGGAGGCGCTGGATCACTTCATCTTCCTCAACCCTGATCACATCCGTCGCGTCGTCTCCGAGTACGTCCGCTACTACAACGGGGCGCGACCGTCCCAGGCGATCCACGGGATTCCGGATCCGTACCCGGAGCTGAAGCAACCCCCACCACCGGGAGGCCAACTCGTCGCCCTTCCAGTTCTCAGTGGGATTTAGCACGATTACAGACTCGTAGCCTGAACCAGCGATCGACCAGCTGCTCGATACCCTGATCGCAGGTGCGCCTGCGGCTTCGTCGACGAGGGCTACGCGAAATCGGGCGGGTAGGAACTGGCAGGTCATGGGTAGATGAGACTCTTGGCTCCATCCGGCGTTTCCGCCTTCGTGCCCGGATGGAGGCCGTCATGGGCGGCCCGTCAGTTCACGTGGCTCCTGAGCCTGACTTGTCCCAATGCAGTTGACGACGCATAAGCAGGTCGTTCACCAGATTGGGACTACCCCGTACGACGCCACCGAGGAACCATCCCGCGCCTCAGCGGTCCCTCGAAGGCTGCACGTGCGAGTCCAGAGTGGGTATTCTTCGGCTGCATGGAGTTTTCGCGAACTGCAACAGGTCAGGCCAGATCGCGCCGAGTCCATTGTTGACGGCACGCAAACGCGCCTTCCCGCCTATCGCAACAATACGAACGCCCTGGATATCGTCGTGCCTCGATCGTAAACACGAACCCAATACCGTCCGGCCGGTGCGGATCGACCGAGTGCATCGGCACCATTCCATACGACCCGGTGAGATCCCGCCGCGGAAGCTTCGGGGGCAAGCAGCCGGATGCATCGCCCCTGTAGGTCGTAGATTCCGATCTCACCTGCAGATGGCATTGCTGTGGGGTGGTCGATCGTGACCGCGTCCTCCGACGGATTCGGCCAGACGCCGAGCTCATCGCCGGGCGCAATGCCTTCGTCGCCTGCTCCACTCAATGCGGCTATCTGATGAAGATAGGCAGCTCCGATGTCGAGGCGAAGACCAGTGTCGTCATACGGAGCACCGGCCAAGACAAGATCATCATCCAAGGCCACAGACGATCCGAAGCGATCTCCATTGGAGGCGTCGGCCGCTCTGATCTGCTCCACTTCGATCCAGAAGGATCCACTGCCTACATAGAGGTACGCCGCCCCTCTGTCCGTCCCGCCCCCGTCCTCGCCGGGAGCCCCAACGACGATCCCCCGCGTGTCCGCCATGACGGACCAGCCAAACGCATCGCCGTCCGTTGCGTCGCCCGCCACGACCTTCTGCTGTTCGGACCAGGTCGAACCACTGAAGCGGAAGACATAGGCCGCGCCTCGGTCGACTCCCCCTCCGTCCTCGTACGGAGCTCCAACAACCGCAACCTCGCTCCTCGTGGAAACGGACCAGCCGAACTGGTCGGCGTTCGAAGCGTCAGCCGCGGCCAGCTTCTGCTGCTCCAACCAGACCGTTCCGCTCAATCGAAAGACGTACGCCGCACCCCTATCCGTTCCCCCGCCATCCTCGCCGGGAGCCCCAATCAGGGCAACGTCGCCATTGACCGATGCGGCACCCCCAAACTGATCGCTGTTATCCGCGTCGCTCGCCATCAGTTTTTGCTGCTCGATCCAAGTAGAACCGTAGTAGACGAAGACATAGGCGGCGCCGCGCTCCGTACCAGCCCCATCCTCGTAAGGCGCCCCGATGACGACGACGCGATCCCCGGAGGAAATGCACGAACCGAACTGATCGCCGTCGCTGCCGTCGGCAACCGTGAGCTTCTGCTGCTCCATCCAGGAGAATCCATTGTGGACGAAGACGTAGACCGCCCCTCGATCTGTACCCCCTCCATCTTCTTTCGGGGCGCCGACAAAGATGGTGCCACCATAGACTGCAATCGCCCGGCCGAACTCGTCGCTGTTGCTGGCGTCACTCGCGGTCAGTTTCTGTTGTTCCATCCAGATCGTCCCGCTAGGGCGAAAGACGTAGGCGGCGCCCCGGTCGGTCCCCGATCCGTTCTCGAGGGGGGCACCGAGGACAGCGATGTCCTGGTCAACCGAGACGGCATAGCCCAGATTGTCTCCGGCATCCGCATCGCTCGAGACAAGCTTCATGATCTCCGCGCGCTCTGGACGCGCAGGAGAATCTCGTGTTGATGGAGCTGCAGTTGCGGGAAACACCGCGACGAAGCAGAGCATGTTCAACATCGAAAACCAAGAAACAGGATGCTTCCAGAAGCGGCCCATGGGATACCCCCTGCTGCTTGCCTATCCCTCCCGAGAATCTCCTTCAATGCCCGATCATCAGGCGATGCCCTCCATCGCCGTGACCGAGGCTTCGCGGACTCGATGGTACATCGTCAGGAGAAGAGAAACGAGGAGTCTCTGGCTCGGTGCTGCGGGCAGTTCGTGAACCGTCCTGTCCGGGGTCCGGTCGTCCCAGGAGCGTTCACCAGTTCCTACGGAGAGAGAGAGTGACCGAGAGTTTGACCCTCAGATGGGCAGTTCGTGACGGTTACGTCCGGGCACCATACGTGCCTGCGCACGAACAGAGAATTCCTCTCGTGAATTCACCCTCGCAACACGTTCGTGTTTCCGCACATACCACGAGCCCCGGCGGCTCTCACCACCGGGGCCTTCTCCAAAGTTCAAGTCTGTCAAGAGCTCAACGAACCCGTACAAACTTCGATTTCGGTCTCTGTGGAGAACCTACTCGCTACCACCGCCTTCCTCCACCACTTCCCCACAGGTCTGGATCGTGTGCTCCATGTACGTGGCCCAGTTCGCACCAGGGAAGGGAAGTCCATCGCCCCACGCGGTCTCGCTCTGGACTGTGCGGCCGCTCTCGATGCGAACGACCTTGCAGTGTGCGGCAATGTAGAGAACATCTCCCGGTGCGTACCCGAGTTCGGCGAGGGTGAAGCAGTGTTCGTCCGTCTGCACGGGCGTCGAGAGGCTATGGCTGTAGGTGAACTGGCCGGGGCGCGGATTCCCGGAGCCAGTCTGGGGGATCTCATCCGGCGTTAGCGCGATGTCCAGATGGTTCTCGGTGAGATACCAGTTTCCTGTCGTATTGTAGGTCACACACATTCGCTCCCCGTCATTCGCGATCTCTACCGTGCCGACATTGATGGTCTGGCCGGCGAAGAGCGTAACCGTCGTGACTAGCCCGCATGGCTCGGCGATATCCAACGGCACCGCTGCCCGAACCGGGGGATTGAACTCATTCTGGATCGGATCCGACGATTGGGAGCATCCCGAGGCAATGACGATCAGGAGAGCAGGAAGGACGAAGATCGCGGACTGACTGAGTTTCATGATGACTCCTCCGAAGTAGCTAGACTGCCGACGCGTAGGACTAGGCGAAGGTCAACCCTCTTTTAGATTCGGCACGAAGGCAGGCTCGGCGCAGCGCATTCTTGGGGGAAGAGAGAATGGGGGGATTACACCCCGGACCTTGGCAGCTGCGGCGTGCGTCTGCTGTATCTGGATCGCCATCCGGCGAGTGGACGAATCAAATTGCAATCTTGTGTCCCATTAGAAGTCATTCTGCATTGAGTCGAGACGTGGGGCGACAGCCGATCCTCCCGAGAACCCATTCCGGTGACAATGCTGCAGGCACGTGGGCGCGCCCCGATACCCAGATCGGTCTGGACAGGGACTGGCAGGCTATCGGTCGCCGGGATGCTGGTCTGCTTCCGGCGTTCCCATCCTCCTGCCCGCCCAGTCCATCCACCGTGATTGCGAGTTCGTAAACCGTCTCGTCTGGGGTCCGGACGTCCCAGGACCGTCCACCCCATCTTGACCACCGAACCGCTGCTCACCCGGCTTAGCGACTGGCTCTCCAGCACGCGAAGCACGAGTTCAAGCACACCAACGTGTCCGGGGCTTCGCGGGAAGGGAAGCCGTGATCTCAGTGGGCGAGCCAATCCTCGATCGGGTGGTGCGCTGTCAGCAATCCACGTACGGAGTCGTAAAGGACGAGGCAGTCGCCTTCCTCCATGTCAGGAAGGGGCTCGACATGCACGACGACCGGCTTGAATCGCAGCTGGAAGCCGTCTGGAAGAAGGAACCACGCGAAGACGCGCGACTGGAAGTCGGCTTCCGGCTCAGCCGCAAGCTCCGTCGCTCCGTCCTTGATGAGCTGGGATCGTGCGGAGTCCGCCACCGCTCTGAAAAGCGCATCGCCGTCGGGTCCCAGATCGCTCCACGCCAGTTCGCGAATCCTACCTTCGACCAGAGCAAGGTTTGCCGACATACGGTCCGAGACCCTTCCTCTGGGGCTGAACAAGGGCCCCCAACTCACTCCCACATACGCCCGACTCTCCACCTGCTTGGCACCTACGGCTTCCTTGAGCAGGCTCAGGTCGACCTTCGGGGATGCGGGGAGCACGGCCATGGCGAGCTTGCCGTCGATCCGCACGATGACCGTCTTCGCCATCTCCTTGCCGCGGACATGGGCCGACGCGGCGACCTCCTGGGCCGTATAGGTGATTGAATGGCTGATCGAGACGTAGCGGACACCGTGAGAATCCAGGAACTCCTTCAGCTTGGCGGCTGGCATGGCAACCTCCTTGGTTCGCGACGAGGCAGGCTTCCAGCATGGGCAACGGCGTACTCCGCGAGAACCTCGCAACCCCGTACGCCCACGGATCTGCCGCCGACCATGATACGCTCGACCGCCTCATGGGTACACCTGTATCCCGGAGCGTGCGGTTGGGCTGCTCTTGAGAGAGCTCAGTGGCATACCCGTGCGCCAGTGAGGCCCGTGCCCTGTTCATATGACGGGCCGCGCGGGATGCATCGATACGGGCACCCGGATCACAGCCCGGGTCGCACTCAGGTCGAAGTCCCTTGATTCCTTGCCCCACCGGGATTAGAATACCCGCGCTTGGCGGAAGGGGAGTCCGTGTCGACCGACCAAGCCACTGCCGAACCTGATCCGTCCTCACTTCCGTCGGCCTCGCGTGATCGCATCGTAGGCGGCGCGCCACACCTTGGACTTCCACCTCAGCAGCGCGCCCCGCACCATCCTTCCTGTAATCAAGGGTGGTCAACACCCTCAGTCGGCCAGACGAGCCCTCCCTGGGTTCGTCCCAGAAGGAGGTTGGGAATGAGGCCCATCCCAATTCCACTGGTTGCTCTTGCCCTGGCGGTCACGCTCCTTCTCCCCATTCAAGAAGCCGGCGCGACCGTCACGACGCTTCCCGTCCAGCAACTCTGGCAGGCAAGAGACAACAGTTTCATCTACTGCGCGGTGCCGGAGCCCCCTTGCCCCGGCTATGGTCCCCATCCGTCGAACTGCGCGCCCATGCCCCCATACGGGTTCGGGTGCAAACACTGCGGTGCCTACTGCGCCCTGGCGTCGGTCATGATGGTGCGAAACTACCGCGGTTTCGCAGGGTGCCCGTGCACGCAGGACTGCCTCTACGACCATGCGGGGCCCGGAGAGATCCGGGACTACGTCCTCATGAGTCACGGCATCGGCATGACGGATGCCGACATCATCAATGCCTTCCTGGTCGCCCTCGACGGGGTTCACTCGTTCTCATCGGGGCCGAGTTCCCCCGGCGTCGATCCGATGACTCCATGGGTGCTCCGGCAGTTGATCTGCATGGGAACCCCGCCGGTCTGGGTTGACCGCGATGGACATCCACAGGACTACATGAACCCGCAGGTCTACTCGGAGATGGTCGCCCGCGGATGCGGCCACGCGAAGGTGCTTGCGGGATACGACGACAACGACACCTACTGCCTGACCGACGATGATCGGGTTCTGATCTACGATCCATGGCCGTCACCCGGCGAGTGTCCCTACCCGAAATCGCCGTACTGGAGGCCGATCAGCGAGATCCTCTCCTCGGCCCAGGACGCGTTCTTCGCCGATCGGGTCGGCGGCGTAAGGATCCAGGAGACCCTTGCTCCGGAGGCGTCGGCCTGGTCGAACGGCCGCCATCTCGTCCGTGACGAGAGCGACGGATCCTACAACGTGATCTACCCGAGTGGGGGTGGAATCTACTTCACGAAGAGCCTTCTCCCACGGGATCCGTCCTCCTGGTCCGCTCCGGTTCGTGTCGACGACATGATGATGGTCCACTGGAGCACGGAGCCCGTTCTCGCCCTCACGCCGAATCCGAACGGGTACAGCCCGCTCCACGCCGTGTGGGTCCAGATGAACGATGTCGGCGAGCCGGGCGATCTCTTCTACAGCACGAGCCCCGATGGAGGGGCGAACTGGTCGATGCCCGTGCGCGTGTATTCGTCACCACTCGAGGACTCGCGCCGTCCCAGCCTGGATGTGGACGGCCGCGGCACGCTCCACCTCGTGTGGGACGAGACCGGGCTCGAGATGGGGCGCGAGATCCTCTACTCGTCCCTTGGCATCGGTGGCCCGTCGATCTGGTCACCGCCCGAGAACATCAGCCGGACGCCACATCTCGACTCGTGTTTCCCGACTCTGGCGACGAGCTACGACGGGACGGAATGGGACGACCCTCCCCGTCCAGCCCACACGGTCCACGTCGCGTGGGTCGAGCGCGCGATCGGCCCGATCTTCCATACGGTCGTCTACCGCTGGCTGGACCCGACGATCGGCTGGACGCCTCCCCTCATCGATCATCCTGAGGAGGTCACGGGTGGAATCGGAGGAACCTCACCGTCTCTAATTGTTGGGCCGGACCGGGTACCCAAGGTCGTCTGGACGTCGAGCCAAGAGACCCCGGGGTTGGTTCCACAGAACGCCGCGGAGGTCTACTACAATGAGCGCCCCGCCACTGGTTGGGGAACGCCCCAGATGGTGACGCCGGTCGTCTCCGACAACCTCGCGGCGATCACGCCGACAATCGCTCTCGCAAACGGACCGTACTGCACCTGCCTGTACGTCGCCTACGAGCAGTGGTCTCTCGGCAGCCACATGAGCGAGATCTGGGTTGCGATGAGGAGCGGGATGACGATGCAGTGGACCGCCCACACCCGCGTGACCTACGACGGGATGGGTGTCCCGCGACATCCGTCCATCGCGTACAAGAACGGGACCGACTTCACGAAAGGGTACGATCTCATCTGGAACGTCCCGAATCCCAGCTTCATGTACGAAATTCGTTTCCTGGGCACCTCGGTGGGCCAGCCCGCCGCGGCCTCAGCCGGACAGCCGCCTGTCGCCGGGATCGAGAACCTCCGCGCCTGGCCGAATCCCTTCCGGACCTTGATCGAGGTCGTGGCGCCATCACCACTCTACGATCGAACGCTCCAGGTCTTCGATGTGACCGGGCGGCGCGTGAGAGACCTTGCCGCCCCGGGAACCCAACCAAGTTGGATCTGGGACGGAAGGGATGAGTCCGGAAGGCCCGCGTCCAATGGCGTCTACTTCGTCCGCGTGGAGGGGGAAGGTCGAATGGTGAAGCGGGTCATGCTCGCGCGGTAGGAAGATCGGGGGGCGCCGCCGCCGTTGGACATCGATGGATGCAGCGACGCCGCGCCAAGTCCCCGCATCTCGGAGGCGATCGTCGTCCGCGTGCGGATGGCGGTCGCCTCCGCGCGAGGCAGGATCGCTCCATTGACGCTTGTTCCTCGAGCAGCTCTGGGCCAGGGTGCTGGTTTGAGCCGTTCAGTCACGCCCGATGATCACCAGAAGTCTGTGGACGAATACAGCGGCTGTGCCTCCTACAAACCCCGTCCGGCATGCGGAACTTGCAGTTGCGTCGAGTCCCACGAGGCCGAGTTCGTAAACCGTCTCACCTGGGGTCCGGACGTCCCAGGAGCGTTCACCACTTCGGCGGAGAGTGTGCGCCGTCAACCGCACGAGCCGTCACGGCCCGTGGATCTACCATTAGGCTTAGCCGATTGCCGCGACGAGGAAGTCGGCCAGCTTCTCCAAGTAGACCTCGCCCTTTTCGGCTGACGCCTTCCTCGGATCTCCCATGACACCGTTCTGCGTGAGAGCGGGCATCCCTTTCTCCAGGACGATCCGGATCTCCCGCTCCCCCGTCGGCCCCAGATACCCTGGAGCCAGGCGATCCCGGGTGACGAGCTCGGGCTCCAAGGCCATCATCAGGGACGTTTCGTTCTCGCCCGCGTGGCCCCCGGATTCCTCCTCCGAAATCCCGAACTCAGCGGAGACCCTGCTCAGGAAACCCATGAAGGCCAGGAGATCGGTGTAGCCGGTGATGTCCATATCCGGATGCGCCTTCCTTGCGTCCTCGATCGCCCGGGCGACGGGCTCGAAGTTCCCGCCGTGGCTGGGCAGGAAAACAACCCGCCGGAAGCCGTCGCGCACGAGGCTGTCCACGTAGTCTCTGACGATCAGCATCAGCGTCTCCGGCTTCAGCGACACCGTCGCGCCGAACGCAAGGTGGTGGTCGGAAATACCGACGGGGATCGTCCTCGCCTGAAGAGCGTCGCCCATCTTCAGCGCGACCCGGTGCGCCATGGCGTCGCCGATCCGCGTGTCGGTCATGGCTGGCAGGTGCGGGCCATGCTGTTCAGTAGAACCCACGGCGACGACGGCAGTCGTGAACCCCGCGGTGACAGCCGCCCTGACGTCGGGCCAGTTCATCTCTTCCATGCGGATCGTTTTCATGCAAGCCTCCTTTTCCCGTCCGCGGTGAGCAGGCTCACGGTCCTGGTGCCACTCAGACCCGCATCGGCAAGTGACGTCATCACCCGACCTCGAAGGCGTGCTGCTTCTCGCGGGCGCGCTCCATCAGCGCTTCAAAGCGTGCGTCACCGCGGAGCGTCGCGAGGAAAGGGTCAATCGCAGAGAAGAAGTGGTGATTCGTAAACCCGAGGTCGATCGCATTTGCCAGCCAGTGCAGCGCCTCATCCGTCTCGCCAACATGGCTGCACGCAGCGGCCAACCACCACGAGAACTCCTTGTCCAACCTGGCAAGGTCCCTGAGGGTTTGACTGCCCAGTAGCTCGGCAGCCGCGTCGGTGTCCCGGCGAAACAGTGCCCTGATCGCAGCCGACACAGTCGACAGAGCGCTTGCACCGGCGTCCGCGACCTGGCCGAAAAGATCGCAGGCCTCATCCATGCGCCCCGCATACGCGGCAAAGATAGCGAGGAAGAAGATCTGAACGGGCTCACCGCCGCCCACACCGACCGCTTCCCGCATCCGTGTCAGTGCAACTTCGAAGTCTCCGTCCAACAGCGCCACCCACGCATGACTCCACCGGCAAAGCCAGAGTAGGGGATCAACCGAAACCGCCTCGGCCGCGTACCGCCGCGCCTCGGCCATCTTGCCAACCTCGGCGCACATCCAGACCAGTAACCCGAGGGTTTCGCCACTCACCTGTAGTTCATCAGCGCGCCGGAGGTCACGAATGGCACAGAGCATATCGCCTCGCCGTGCCTCGATGGCACCCCTCGCTCGGAAGCCCGCTGAACTCTCCGGTTCGAGCTCCAGCGCTTTTGAGGCCCACGACTCGGCACGGCGCAGCGTCTCCTCGTCAGGATGGATGCCCTGGTCGTGATAGTAGAATTCGATTTCTGCGAGCAACGAGTAGAGAAGAGCGTTTGGGCCAACCATGTCAAGAGCCTGTCGGCCAAGCTGGCTTGCGTGATCGAGCGCGCCTTCGGTCAATCGGTACATCTCCTGTCGCGCCCTCAGGTAGCAATCGAATGCCCTGACGTCCGGGATCATTCGCGCAACGAGACGGCTCTTCTCGTCAGCGGTCAGCGTCAGCTTCAAGGCATCCACGATGGCACCGGAGACCTTCTCCTGGATAGCGAAGACATCGTCCAGAGTACCGCCGTATTTCTCCGCCCAAAGGTGCGCATCGTTGGCGGCATCGATGAGCTGGGCGGTGATCCTGAGGCTGTTGCCGGCACGACGGACGCTGCCCTCGAGCACGTAGCGGACGTTGAGCTCCCGGGCGATCGTGGGCACATCTTTCTTTGAGCCCTTGAACAGCATCGCTGACGTTCGGGAGATCACGCGTAGCTTCCGCACCTTCGAGAGGTCGGCGATCAACTCCTCGGTCAGGCCGTCGGCGAAAAACGCGTTCTCAGGGTCGGGGCTCAGGTTCTCGAAGGGAAGTACGACCACGGACTTGGCCGGCGGCTCGACCGGCGCCTGCCTGGTGAGAAGCGCCTCCGCGACGGCATTCAGGGCAAGAGCAACATCATGGGCCGAGGAGAAGCGGTCCTCCGGGCGCTTCTCCAGGCAGCGGCTGACGATTCCCTGCAGAGCCGGAGGGACCCCGCTGCTGGAGCCGCTGAGTGGCGCGGGATCCTTGGTGAGAATCGCCGTGATGGTGTCCGCTGCCGTTTCGCCGCGGAACGCGCGCTTCCCGGAGAGCATTTCGTACAGCACGATGCCGAGCGAGAAGATGTCCGATCGCTGATCGACCGACCGACCGCGCACCTGCTCCGGCGCCATGTAGCCCGCCGTCCCCAGGATCGTCCCGCTCTCCGTCGCCGCCACCGAGATCGTCGGGTCGCTGGCCGAGGTGAGCACTTCCGGCCGCGTCAGCTTCGCCAGCCCGAAGTCCAGCACCTTCACCCGACCGTCCTTCGTCACGAACAGGTTCTCGGGCTTCAAGTCCCGATGCACGATGCCCTTCTCGTGCGCCGCGGCCAGCCCGTGCGCGACCTGCGCCGCGTACTCGACGGCCTTGCGGATGGGCAGCGGCCCTGCCGCCAGTCGCTCGCGCAGGCTCTCCCCCTCCAGCAGTTCCATCACCACGTAGGGCACGCCTTCGTGCGTGCCGACGTCGTGCAGCGTGCAGACGTTCGGGTGATTGAGCGCCCCGGCGGCGCGCGCTTCCTGCTCGAAGCGCTTGAGGCGCTCGGGGTCGCGCGCGAAGTCGGTGCGCACGACCTTCATCGCCACGTCGCGCGCCAGCCGCGTGTCGCGGGCGCGGTAGACCTCGCCCATCCCGCCGGCACCGAGCGGCGCGAGGATCTGGTAGGGACCGAGTGTCGTGCCTACGGCCAGCATGAGCGTCAGCGCCTCCACGTTAGGTCAAAGCATCCAAGAGGCGTCCAGTTCGCGAAAACGAGCTTAGCCCACCAGTAGGCAACGGTCCATCGGTTCTACGGGCAGTTCGGTCGGGCTAGGGGTTGGCAGACCCTCGGCACACGGTAGACCCCATGAGCAGGCTTTCTCAGGAGAGCCGAGACCGGCAAAGAATCCCGAGCTAGTAAAGGGTCCTGTCCGGGGTCCGGACGTCCCAGGAGCGTTCACCACTTCGGCGGAGAGTGTGCGCCGTCAACCGCACGAGCCGTCACGGCCCGTGGATCTACCATTAGGCTTAGCCGATTGCCGCGACGAGGAAGTCGGCCAGCTTCTCCAAGTAGACCTCGCCCTTTTCGGCTGACGCCTTCCTCGGATCTCCCATGACACCGTTCTGCGTGAGAGCGGGCATCCCTTTCTCCAAGACGATCCGGATCTCCCGCTCCCCCGTCGGCCCCAGATACCCTGGAGCGAGGCGGTCCCGGGTGACGAGGTCGGGCTCCAAGGCCATCATGAAGGACGTCTCGCTCTCGCCCGCGTGGCCCCCGGATTCCTCCTCCGAGATCCCGAACTCAGCGGAGGCCCTGCTCAGGAAGCCCATGAAGGCCAGGAGATCGGTGTAGCCGGTGATGTCCATACCCGGATGCGCCCTCCGGGCGTCCTCGATCGCCCGGGCGACGGGCTCGAAGTTCCCGCCGTGGCTGGGCAGGAAAACAACCCGCCGGAAGCCGTCGCGCACGAGGCTGTCCACGTAGTCTCTGACGATCAGCATCAGCGTCTCCGGCTTCAGCGACACCGTCGCGCCGAACGCAAGGTGGTGGTCGGAAATACCGACGGGGATCGTCCTCGCCTGAAGAGCGTCGCCCATCTTCAGCGCGACCCGGTGCGCCATGGCGTCGCCGATCCGCGTGTCGGTCATGGTTGGCAGGTGCGGGCCATGCTGTTCAGTGGAACCCACGGCGACGACGGCAGTAGTGAACCCCGCGGTGACAGCCGCTCTGACGTCGGGCCAATTCATCTCTTCCATCCGGATCGTCTTCATAGCGCTTCCTCCCCTGAGCGGTGCCGTCGGCCTGCAGGCACCCAGTATAGCCGCTTGGCTGGTAGGGTCGAGGACTGGCGCGGCGGTCCGTAGGATTCCCCTCGGCTGTGTCCGGTGTTTGCACCTCCTTGCCCGCCGGGGTCTGTTAACCGCGAGCGGGCAGTTCGTAGACCGTCCACTCCGGGGTCCGGTCTTCCCAGGAGCGTTCACCACTCGCGGACAGAGAATGGCGATTGGGAGAGTTTGGGCCTCAGATGGGCAGTTCGTGACGGTCTTGTTCGGGTACCAGGCGCGCATGTGTACGAACAGAGAATCCGCGCCTGGAATTCACCCTCGCAACACGATCGCATTTCCGCACATAGATCGAGCCCCGGAAGCACACGCCACCAGGGCTCCGTTCACCAATCTCGGTCACTAGGTTCGTCGCTTGTTTTTCTGCCTCCCCAAACGAGACAGTTTCCTAACCATTCTCCGTTTCCGAGCCTCCCGGGCCCAGCTTTGACCAGGCTGGATTCTCCCCCACCGGACGATTGACAGGGTTTCGAAAGCTCCGCGTCCGCTTACTCCTGACAATCTCTACTTGCCTGCATCTCGCCACAACATCCTGACCTTGCCCCACGTGGTGTCGCTCGTTTGGATGATCCCGCAGTGCTCGACCCCTGCGCCAATCCTGCCGCAGTCGTAACCCCCGTGGTTGCCAGGTAAACACGGGGAGTTCTCCAGGAGGCCGAAGTCTCCCCCTTCCGGATCACAGAAGAGGGGGTCCTCGGAGAAGTTCCCATCCTGAGCATCGAAACCGCACTCCGGGTCGGGATCCAGCTGATTCGCCCACAGATCGCAGCACAGGGCGGACGCGGTCATCGGGCATTCGATGCCAGCTCCGACGGTCTCGGCGATGATGCAGTGATCCGGGATAAAGCCCAGGTGGTCTCCGAAAACCTGGATCGCGCCCCCGATCTCACCAAGACAGTCGTTCTTGTAGAACGTCGACCGCGTGATGACTCCGTCCGCGATGGCAACTGCAGCTCCATGTGGCGCAGAATTGCTGAGAAACAAACAGCTCTCAATCACAAGATTGCCAGCGTAGATTGCTCCACCGCGGTGATGCGCGTGATTGGATTGGAAGATACATCTCCTCACCGTCAGGTTGGATCCGTTGATGGCCCCCCCCCTTCGCTCCCGCCAATCTCCTGATTCCCCTTGAAGACGCAATCCTCAATCGTGACGACTGCGCCCATGACCAGAATAGCTCCGCCTCCGTACGAGCGAGCGTGATTGCCCTCAAATCGGCACGACTGAATCAGATAGCGGCCTCCATAGTTCATGTACCCCCAGATGGTGATCGCACCGGTTACATCGTGCATGTGCAGATTCGACAGGATGACCCCATCGCAGTCGAGGAATCCGAACTTCATCTGAAGCGAGATGCTCCCCGCCGGCCCGTCGCCCAGGATGCTGAGTGGCTTCTCCCATATTGCGATCCCGGGATCCATGGGATCGTCATGCGCTTCTTCTCGGTAGGCTCCAGGCCGGATCAGGACGGAGTCCCCTGCGGAGGCTGCTTCACACGCCGCGGCAACCGAAGAGACGTCGCCCGTGCCGTCCTGCGCCACGATCCAGGTGCGGGCAACGACATCAACACACACCGATCCAGCAAGCAACGGAACCAGCAGGACAGCCAGCCAGAATCCAGCAAGTGTCGTGGTCGATCTCCCCAACAATTCCTCGGATGGGATCACACGCTTCACCGGTACAGCGCCTTCAGCCGCCCCCAGGTCATGGTTCGGACCGCAGGCCCGCAGTGCTCGCAAGTCGGGTTCGGGATAGCGCCGAGCGGAAAGCACGTGCAGGGCGTGCACGGAGAAAGCGCTAGCTGCGAGTAGCCCCCCTCGATTGTGGGCGCCTCCCCACACCCTCGCGGGTCGGTGAATATCGGCTCCCCGAAGAGGCACGTCCATTCATCGTAATACGCCCGGCCGCCGACCCCGCTGCTGTCCACCAGGCTGCATGAGAAACTCGCCCCCGAGTACGGAACCGGTTCCGTGTACATTTCCGGTCCGTCGCTCGCGCTGCAATTGCCGTGGAGGATTGTACTGCCCAGACTACTCTGTCCGGAACACCAGATACCCCCGCCGCGCCCCCCCGCCGCCCGGTTGCCCGAAATCGTGCAGCCACCGATCGATGCGCCGTCCGATCCATACACTCCGCCTCCGCTCTCCAGTGCAAGATTGCCGGCGATGAGGCAGCTGCTCAGTTGCGGCCAGTTGCCGTACGCCGCGCCCCCCTGGAGGGCTGTGTTGCCTCGCAAGAAGCAGCCCATGATCAGGGTGTGCGGGAAGATCTGCTCGAAGATGGCCCCACCGCGCGGCGAGGCGGTGTTACTCGAGATCGTACAGCCTGAAAATGTGGAGTACTGGTAGCTTGTCTCCCGGTAGATGCCACCGCCGTCGGTTGCCACGTTGCCGGTGATCGAGCAATGATCGAAATTGGCTCCAGTGCTTCGTCCACGGATGGCCACCCCGCCGCCAAACTCAGCGTGGTTCTCTGAGATCGTACAGTTTATGAAAGAGGATCCGCCGCCGATCAGGAGAATCCCCCCTCCCCATCCCACCCCTCCGGGGTTGTTCCGGGCAATGGAGCAATCTGTCATGACAATCCCCGTCTTCACGCACACCCCCCCCGACGCGTTGTCAACGATCTCGCATCCGATCAGATTGGGGACCCCCGCGACGACGTTGACGCCGTAGCGAACGCCCCCGGTGATCCGGCAGTCGCGTATGGTAGGGGAGCCGCCCGCTCCCTCGCAGATGATCCCCCCGCTCCCAGAGTCCCCTCCGCGGATCGTGAAACCTTCGATGGTTGCCCGCCGCGTCTCGCCGAAGTGCATGCGGATCCCCGCCGACGATCCCTCGCCGTCGATCGTCGTTTGCGTCGCTCCGGCCGAAGAGCGCAAGATCAGGTCGATGCCATAGAAGGAGATGGCCGTATTCCCGATGCCCATGTAGATACCCGGAGCCACAAGGACGGTGTCTCCCGTCCTAGAGCGGTTGACCGCTTCCTGGATGGTGGGGAATTCGGCCGGAACGTGCCGCGTGATCCCCTGCGAGATCTGAACCGCGGCGGCGAGAGCCACGAGGGCGGCCCCCCCCAGGAACCGCAAGGCGAAACGCGCGACCATGGGCGACCTCCCTGAATGCCCGCGGTTGTAGCGAGGGGGGACTTACCTGGTGCGGCGCGGGGTCCCGCATCGGCGCAAAGAATATACACCCGAGGCGGGCACGGCGGTAGTCCGCGAAGACCGTCGATCAGCAGTGGCTGCATCTCCGCTCCCAGGTCATCTCGCGGGGGTCGGGGCGGGGGGAGGGGGGGGGTGATGAACGGGAGGTGCTCCCCGATGTCCAGCCAAGGACCATCTCATCACGGTCGGATCGATCTGCTCTAGAGGAAGGCGATTCGGAGTCTCGGGACGGGCAATGATGAACAGCTCTTCACTTCCGGCGGAGGAGCCATGCGGCCCAGACGCAGTAGCCAATCGCGACCGGAAAACCAACATAGGACAGGCCGTACGGGATCGTCCTCGCCCCAACGACGATTGGCCAGTGGTACACGAGCCGGAGGAGATGAAAGATCCCGACGAGGAAGAAGATGGTGCCGGAGATGATCAGGTACAGCCTTTGGCTCATCCGTCCTCCCGGAGCATCGTGATTCCGCTGCATCGCGCTCACCACCTCACGCTCGCCTACTCCGCTCCCGATCGCTCCTACACCCTCGCTAGCTTGGGCGCTCCAGAGTGTAGCAGGATCGAGGCTTATCTTCCATCAGCCACTCCCCCGATCCGCCCCTTCGTCACCCGCTACCCGCTCGAAATTCCTCCAAGGGTGCGTCAACGGGTGACGCTCTTGATGGAGCAGGATGGGAAGCGTAGAGTCGCATCGGCACGAAATACCGTGCTGCCCACAATGAGAACCCTTGGAGAGGGGGAACCGACCGTGCGCACCTCCATCATCACCTGCATCGTTTCCATGATCCTGTTGTTCTTGCCCGACGGCGGATTCGGTACGGCTCGTACGGCTGAGGCAGGACCCTCAGCTTCGCTCGCACCGTCCATAGGCACCAACTCGTTTGCCTCCCCTGGCTCGGCGGGCAGTTCAACGGTGGCGGCCGGCGACTTGTCCGACCCCCAAACCGCTCAAGGTTGGCTGCGCATGGATGCAAACGACAACTGGTGGGGCGGCTTCGGAGACCCGAGCAGCAGCCCTGGCACAAACGGAACGGTGCACGCCGTCGCGTCCTACAGGGGACGACTGATTGTCGGCGGGAGCTTCTCCACTGCTGGCGGCATTTACGTCAGCAATATCGCCCAATGGGACGGAGCAGCCTGGGTCGGGTTGGGCGACGGCCTCGACGGGACGGTGTACGCCCTCGCCGTGTATGACGACCAGTTGATCGCTGCTGGTGATTTCTTGATGTCCGGCTCCATTGGGGTCGCGCAGATCGCCCAGTGGGATGGTGTTTCCTGGTTGCCACTGGCTGAGGGGATGGATGGGACCGTGCGAGCACTTTCTCTTTACGACGGAGACTTGATCGCCGGAGGTGACTTCCTCAACGCCGGTGTGATCTCTGTCAATCATGTCGCTCGCTGGAACGGATCCGCTTGGGACACCTTCGGGGCAGGGACCAGTGGTCCTGTCTATGCGGCAGCGGTCTTCAACAATCAGTTGGTCGTGGCCGGACAGTTCGACCAGGCGGGAACGGTCAGCGCAAGCAATGTGGCCCTCTGGGATGGAACCGACTGGTACCGGATGAGCACGGGACTCAACAGCACAGTGCTCGCTCTCTATCCCTACGGTGGGGAGCTCATTGCCGGAGGTTACTTCAGCAGCTGCATCGCGAAGTGGAACGGAGCTATCTGGAGCGTTTTCGGGGGGGGCTCCAATAGCTCTATCTACGCTCTCGGAAGTTACGAAGGGGATCTGATAGCGGGTGGATCCTTCACCTCAATCGGGAGCGTCTCTTGCTCCAGGATCGCTCGTTGGAATGGAACTGGTTGGAGTCCGCTGGGCAGCGGCGTTCAGTACTACTACGGTCCGGTTCGCGGTGTCGTACAGATCGGCACACATCTTATGGCGGGGGGCGACTTCCAGCAAGTCGGCGACCAAACCGCTTACAACATCGCCCGCTGGGATGGATCCGCCTGGAGCGGTCTCGCTTCGAGGGGTCTCGGGGGATCATGTTCAGCCCTACATGACGCAGACGGAATTGCCTTCGTCGGTGGGAATTTCACGTCGGCGGGGGGATCGTCTGCGAATCGAGTGGCACGTTGGAACGGGGCTGCGTTCTCCGCGATGACCAGTGGGATGAACGGCCTCGTTACCTCCTTTGCATCTCTCGGTGCCGACGTTTACGCGGGGGGAACGTTTACCACAGCGGGGGGCACAACCGCCCTTTCGATCGCCCGATGGTCTGGATCGTCCTGGTCAGGGGTCGCGGGGGGGATGAACCACAACGTCCGCGCCCTGGCGACTTGGTCCAATTCCCTGATTGTGGGAGGCGAGTTCACGGTGGCCGGAGCAACGCCTGCGAACCGGGTTGCCCGATGGGATGGGACCAACTGGACAGCGCTCGGAGCCGGAACAGACGGCCCGGTCTACGCCCTAACAGCGTTTGAAACCGGATTCGTTGCAGGAGGCAGCTTCACGCACGCAGGCGGTCAGCCGGCTGCGTACGTCGCGTTCTGGAATGGATCATCGTGGTCGCCATTGCCCGGATTGAACGGGACGGTCCGCAGCCTGCACGTGCACGACAGCGTCCTGTACGCGGGCGGTGATTTCACCGACGGGGGCAGCTTGGCCTACATCGCGTCCTGGAACGGATCGTCCTGGCAACCGCTCGGTCTGGGCCTGAATGGAGCAGCTCTCGCCCTCGCTTCCTATGATGGGCGACTCATTGTTGGTGGCGCATTCACCCAGGCAGGAGGGGCTCCTGCGAGCTACATTGCCGGATGGGATGGAACCTCATGGGCCTCACTGGGCACAGGGACCAACAACACCGTCCGTGCGTTGTCCTCCTTTGGTTCGGTCCTACTTGTCGGCGGAGACTTCACGGCCGCGGGTGGGAAACCTTCGTACGGTATCGCCCGCTGGACGGCCTCGACAGCTCCCGACCTTCAGGTGGCTGACATCCAGTGGAGCCCATCGTCGCCGTACCCGAACATGCCGATTCAGGTTCGCGCCCTCATCCGGAACGCAGGGTTCGTCACGGCTGGTCCATCAACGGCCCGACTCCGAGTTGACGGCACGACCCTCTGCGATCTGCCGGTCGGCGCTGTCTATGGGTACCAGGACGCTTGGTCGGACTGGTGTCAGGTGGGTCCGCAATCCGAGGGCACGCATCCGGTAGAAGTCTGTGCCGACGCGCTCAACGACGTGGACGAAGCCTTCGAGGACAACAACTGCCGGCAAGAGAACATGACGATAAGCGTGCCCGATGCCTACTACATCCCGGAGGGACTCTCGTTCCATGCGGGGGACACTTGGGTCGAGGTCCCGATCCATTTGAGATACAGCCAAGAGATCAAGACGCTTACCTTCCGCGTGTGCTGCGATACCACCGGC
>CAZNRY010000076.1:0-18825 GCA_964575675.1 uncultured bacterium | reverse complement strand
CTGCCGGCCAGGTGGCCATGTTCCTGCGCAACTCGGGATTCATCGATCCGGGGACCGTCGATACCTACCTCGCCCGGGACGGTAAAAGGGCCTTGGGGAAGTGCCTCTCTCTCCCGTGGGCCGATGTCCTCGAGATCGTCAAGAGCTCCGGGCTCCGCGGCCGCGGCGGCGCCGGATTCCCGACCTGGCGCAAGTGGCTCGTCTGCCACGAGACGGAGAGCGACCGGAGATACCTGATCTGCAACGCCGACGAGGGAGACCCGGGGGCGTTCATGAACCGCTCCCTCATCGAAGGCGATCCCCATGCGATTCTCGAGGGCATGCTCATCGCCGCCTACACGATCGGCGCCAGCGCCGGTCTTGTCTACATCCGGGCGGAGTACCCGCTGGCCATCCAGCGACTCCGCTCCGCGATCGCCGTGATGCGGGAGATGGGGCTCCTGGGAGATCGAATTCTCGGCAGCGATTTCAGCTTCGACATCAAGATGAAGGAAGGGGCGGGAGCCTTCGTGTGCGGTGAGGAAACCGCGCTGATCGCGAGCATCGAGGGGAAGCGCGGCATGCCGCGGACCCGCCCCCCCTTCCCTGCGGTCGAGGGACTCTGGGGCAGGCCGACGATCATCAACAACGTGGAGACGCTGGGTACGCTTCCCAACATCGTTCGCAACGGCGCCGAATGGTACTCCGGGTACGGCACGGAGACGTCCAAGGGAACGAAGACTTTCAGCCTCGTCGGAAAGGTGCGCCGCACGGGGTTGATCGAGGTTCCGCTGGGAACGAGCCTGCGGGAGGTCATTTACGACATCGGCGGCGGACTGATCAAGGGATTCAAGGCCGTTCAGACCGGAGGCCCATCGGGCGGATGTCTCGGAGAGGAGTTCCTCGACTGCCCCATCGACTACGACTCCCTCGCGGCCGCCGGCTCGATCATGGGTTCCGGCGGGCTCATCGTGGTCGATCAGAACACCTGCATCGTCGATACGGCCCGGTACTTCCTCAACTTCACCCAGGCCGAGTCGTGCGGCAAGTGCGTCCCGTGCCGCGTCGGGACGCGGCACCTCGTCGGCATCCTGGACAGGATCGTGAAGGGAGAGGGGGAGATCGAGGATCTGGCGAGACTCGAACGACTCGCACTCGCGGTGAAGGGCGGATCCCTATGCGGGCTCGGCCAGACCGCACCGAACCCCGTGCTGACGGCCCTCAAGTACTTCCGCAGCGAGTTCCTGGCCCACATCATCGACAAGCGCTGCCCAGCCGCGGTGTGCCGGGATCTCGTGGTCTACCGGATCATCAAGGAGAAGTGCACCGGCTGCCAGCGCTGCGTGCAGGTCTGCCCCACCGGCGCCATCACCGGGCCGAGATCGGAGGTGCACAACCTGGACATGGCCAAGTGCATCAAGTGTCGATCGTGCTACGAAATCTGCCGGTTCGACGCCATCGCCGGGGACGCCATCGTCATCGAGTCGGGAGCGTGACATGAGCCCGAAAACGATCCGCGCGAAGGACGCTCGCACGATCACGATCGAGATCGACCACCGCGAGGCCGCCTGCCCGGAGGGCGTGTCGGTGCTCCGTGCGGCGGAGCTGAACGGCATCGAGATCCCCTCGCTCTGTTCCCACAAGGACCTCTCTCCCTTCGGCGGCTGCCGTCTCTGCATCGTGGAGATCGCGGGGATGCGGGGCTACCCGCTCGCCTGCAGCACGCTCGTGCAGGAAGGGATGAAGGTCCTCACCGACACCGCCGTGCTTCGCGACATGAGAAGGGAGATCCTGGAGCTGATCCTGAGCGAGCACCCCTCGAGCTGTCTGATCTGCAGCGAGAAAGAGGAGTGCAAGGAGAACCAGACCACGATCCGGAAGGCAGGTGTGACCACCGGCTGCCGGTACTGTCCCAACGACGCGCAGTGCGACCTTCAGGCCCTGGCGGAGCGGCTCGGCGTGACCGAGATCCACTATCCCATCCTCTACCACGGGTACGAACCCGAGCATGATGATCCGTTCTTCGACAGGGACTACAACGTCTGCATTCTCTGCGGGCGCTGCGTGAGGATGTGCCAGGAGGTTCGCGGAACATCCGTCCTGGCGTTCCAGTACCGGGGACCGCGCACCCGGATCGGTTCGGCCTTCGGCAAGAACCATGTCCAGGCGGGGTGTGAGTTCTGCGGGGCGTGCGTCTCCGTCTGCCCCACGGGCGCTCTGGCCGACAAGGCATCCAAGTGGGACGGCAAGCCGGACGGATTCGAGGTCTCTACCTGTCCGTTCTGCGCCCTGGGTTGCCAGATCGAGCTCTACCACAAGGGCGGACGGCTCTCCAGGGTCGAGGCGCATCTGGACAGCGAGATCAACGACGGGCAGCTCTGCGTGCGGGGTAGGTTCTGCCTCCCAGAGACCACGCACCATCACGAGCGGGCGCGAAAGCCCGTGCTCAAGCGCGGCAGCTACTTCCGGGAAGTGAGCTGGTCCGAAGCGATCGAAGATGTCGCCTCTCATCTCAAGAACCTCCGGCCGGAGGAGCTTCTCATGGTCGTCTCCCCGGATCTGACCAACGAGAGCCTCTACGCGGCGCAGAAGTTCGTTCGCTCCTGCCTGAAGTCGAACAGCATCGATTCGACGGCGCGGTGGGCGCTCCCGGGCGGCGCCGGGTTGTGGTCGAGGCTCTTCTCCCTTCCCATATCCATCAAGGCGATCGCCCACGCGGACTGCATCATCGCCGTCGGCCTCGATTCGAGGTTTTCCTTCTCCGTGGCCGGGGTCGAGATCCGGAGGGCCTTGCGGGAGGGGGCGAAGCTCGTCACGATCGACTCCCGCGACTCCAATCTCGCGCGCTACACGGCGCACTGGCTGCGACCCTCTCCGGGAAAGGAAGGCGCCGTCCTCCAAGCGCTGGTCGATGGTCTCGTTGGCGGGAACGGGAAGCTCCCGGCACCGGCGGCCGGGAGGACCGGCGTCGACAGGACCGCGCTCCAGAGGGCAGCCGAGGTCCTCGCGCAGGGCAGTGATCTGGCCGTGATCATCGGGCCGGCCGCGTTCGCGCTTGATTCCGACCAGACGCTCGGCAAGGCCCTTCTGGACCTCGCCGCGCGGGAGCGGACGACATTCCTGCCCCTCTACCAGGGCGCCAACACGAGGGGCGCACTCGAGCTCGGTGCGCTCGGGGAGTACCTCCCCGGCCTCGGAACGGCGAACGGAGCGGGGGTCTCGCTCGACGCATTCCTCGACGGCACGGCGCACCCCAAGGTGCTCTACCTCGTGGGGGAGGTTCCGTTCTTCGAACGGCCGGCCTGCGACTACATCATCGCCCAGGATCTCTATCGGCCTCCCTTCGAGGTGGACGCGTTCCTTCCCGCCGCCAGCTTCGCCGAGGCCGGGGGGACGTTGACGAACATCGAGGGCAGGGTGCAGGAGATCGTGAAGATCGAGGATCTGCCCGACGGCGCCATCACGGGGTTCACCCGTCCGGACTGGCACGTCTTCGGCGCGCTTGCAGAGAAGCTCGGTTGCAGCGCCTGCGCGTTCGAGGACTCCGGAGCGATCCTGCGGGAGATCGCCGGGCAGGTGGCGGGCTTTCCGGCGCATCCCGATCGAAAGCCGCGACGACTCGCGCTGAATGAGGAGATCCCCTGGCAGAAACCAAAGGCGAAGCCATCCCCGACGCGGGGGCGGAGGTTGATGGTCGAGCCGGGCGGGTTCCGCCATCGCGGCATCGATTTGAGCTTCGTCGTCGAAGGACTCTCCGAGCTCGGTCTCGAGGAGGGGTTCCGGATCCATCCCGAGGAGATGGAAGAGCTCGGCTTCAAGAACGGGGATGAGGTGGTCCTTGCCCTCGACGGCCGGACACTCCCGGGTCGGATAAAGGCGGACGCGGACTGCCCGCGGGGCATCGTCCACGTGCACCGTCCCTTCGCCTGCGGGGGCATCCCCCACCGCCGGGAGCTCGAGCCGCTCTACCGCAGCAACGGAAACCTCCAGGAGGTCACGGTCGCGGCCAAGACCCCGAATCGCGAGGACGGATGATGTATCGGATCGTTGCCAGGCGAATGATCGTCCCGAACGTGCACGAGTTCACGGTGGAGGCGCCGTTGGTCGCGGCGGCGGCGCGACCGGGGAACTTCGTCATCGTGAGACCCGATGAGACCGGGGAGCGGGTGCCCTTGACGGTGGCGGAATGGGATGCCGAGAAGGGAACCGTTACCTCCCTCTTCCTGCAGGTCGGCGCATCGACAGCCAAGCTCGCCCGACTCAAACCGGGCGATACGATCCCGACGTATGCCGGCCCCCTCGGCAAGGACGCCGAGATCGGCGACTTCGGCACGGTTCTGTGCATCGGCGGCTGCTACGGCATCGGAACGATCTACCCGCTCGCCCGCGCGCTCCGTGAGGCGGGAAGCGAGGTCTACACGCTGATCGAGGGGCGGAGCCGCTATCTCCTCTACTGGCAGGAGAAGCTGAAGAGCGTCTCCGAGCGCGTCATGGAGCTCACGCGGGACGGATCGGCCGGCTACAAGGGCCACATCACGCGCCTGCCGGAGATCCTGACCCTCGAGAAGATCAAGCCCGACCGGATCATCGTCAACGGATGCACCTTCCTGATGATGAAGACCTCCAACGTGACCCGGGAGCTCGGGATCAAGACCATCGTCAACATGAACCCGATCATGATCGACGGTACCGGGATGTGCGGCGTCTGCCGCCTGACCGTGGCGGGCAAGACGAAGTTCGCCTGCGTCGATGGCCCCGACTTCGACGGTCACGAGGTCGACTGGGAGGAGTTCCTGAAGAGGAGAAAGACCTACAGTCCCGAAGAGGTTCAGCCGCTGCGCACGAGTGGGTGCGCCTCTCACTACTGAAGCCAGGAGGAACGGGCGAGGTGGCCAAGAGAATCGATCCCAAGAAGCGACCCATGCCGAAGCAGGAACCCTTCGAGCGGGTCAAGAACTTCGATGAGGTCGCACTCGGGTACACCCTCGAGATGGCCCGGGACGAAGCCTCCCGCTGCCTGGCCTGCAAGAAGCCCCTTTGCGTCGAGGGGTGCCCGGTGGGCATCGACATCCCCGCGCTCGTCCAGTGCATTATCGATGGGGATCTCAACGCGGGGATCCGGAAGATCAAGGAGCGAAACGCCCTGCCCGCCGTCTGCGGCCGGGTCTGCCCCCAGGAAGACCAGTGCGAGAAGGTCTGTGTTCTCGGCAAGAAGCACGAGCCGGTCGCGATCGGACGGCTCGAGCGGTTCCTCGCCGACCGGGAGGCGGCGAGCGGCGCGGTCGGCAAGCCGGACGTGGCGCCCGCGAACGGCAAGAGGGTAGCCGTGGTCGGCTCGGGCCCTGCGGGAATCACGGTGGCGAGCGATCTCGCGCTGCTGGGCTACGAGGTCACGATGTTCGAGGCCTTGCACGAGGCCGGAGGGGTGCTGACCTACGGGATCCCCGAGTTCCGCCTGCCGAAGGCCATCGTCCGTCGCGAGGTCGAGTATGTGAAGAGCCTGGGTGTCGCGCTTCACCTGGACTTCATCGTCGGGAGAACGAGAACCGTGGAGGCCCTTCTGGCTGAGTTCGACGCGATCTTCATCGGGGCCGGGGCGGGGCTGCCCTGGTTCATGGATATCCCGGGCGAAAACTTGAATGGCGTCTACTCCGCCAACGAGTACCTGACGCGCTGCAATCTCATGAAGGGGTTCAGGTTCCCCGCCTACAACACCCCCCTCAAGAGGGCGTCCCGCGTGGCCGTCTTCGGCGGCGGGAACGTGGCGATGGATGCCGCCCGAACGGCATTGAGGCTGGGGGCCGACGAGGTCCACATCGTCTACCGCCGCAGCCGGAGCGAGCTGCCGGCGAGACTCGAAGAGGTCGAGAACGCGGAGGAGGAGGGGGTCATCTTCGACTACCTCACGCTCCCCGTTCAACTCATCGGCGATCAAGCAGGCTGGCTCACGGAGATCGAGTGCCTGCGGATGGAGCTCGGCGAGCCGGATGACTCCGGCCGGCGCCGGCCCGTGCAGGTCAAGGGATCCGAATTCAGGACGAAGGTGGACGCCGCCGTATGCGCGATCGGGAACAGCCCGAACCCGCTCATTCCCATGACCACGCCCGGCCTCGTTCTGGGCAAGAAAGGGAACATCGAGGCGGACGCGGAGACCGGCCTGACATCCCGCGAGCGGATATGGGCGGGTGGCGACGTGGTCACCGGCGCGGCGACGGTGATCAGCGCAATGGGGGCGGGCCGAAAGGCGGCCTGGTCCATCCATCAGAAGCTGTCGGGCAATGACCGCGAGGGGTGATCTCCCCGGCGGCGCAAGGAATGGGAGCGAGAAGCGTGGAGCCGTACGCATGAAGCTGACCCAGGTCAAGGATCTGCTGCAGTGTTCCGTTCTCACCGGCGAGGAGGCCATGAGCATCGACATCGACACCGCGGTCGCGGCCGACGGCATGAGCATCGTCCTGGCCGCCCCGCATCCGCGGGCGCTACTGATCACGGGCCTCACCCACATACAATCCGTGCGGACCGCGAACATGGCGGACATCGCAGCGATCGTCTACGTGGGGGGCAACCAGCCCAACGCGGCGGCCGTCGCGATGGCCCGCTCGAAGAAGATCGTGCTGCTCGCGACGAAACTCGGGATGTTCGACACCTGCGGGATTCTGCGCGAGCAGGGAATCAAGGGTGGGGGCTGAAATGGCCGAGGAGCTTCTCCGGCGGACCTTCGAGGTCCGGGGGCAGGACTTCGACAAGGCCGGCGACACGTCGGCCGAGGTCAAGGTGATCCTCACCGATCTCGAAATTGATCCTGGGATCATCCTCCGCGTCGGGGTGATCGCCTTTGAAGCAGAGATGAACGTCGTGATGTATGCCGAAAGAGCGACGGTGACGTTCATCCTGACCGACGAGGAGATCTCCATCGAGATTTCCGACGATGGCCCCGGGATCCCCGACATCGAGCTCGCCATGCAGGAGGGCTACTCGACGGCTTCCGACGAGATGCGCGAGATGGGGTTCGGCTACGGCATGGGCCTGCCGAACATCAAGAGGAACTCGGACACTTTCACCCTGAACTCGGAGGTGGGAAGGGGAACGAGCGTCTGCTCGGTCATCCGGCTCGACTCCAATGACTAATCTCACCCACGGCTTCCGGATCGAACAGGAGAAATGCAGGGGATGTCTCTCCTGCATGCGGGTCTGCCCGACCCATGCGATCCGCGTGAAGGACGGGAAGGCCCGCTACAAGCCGGACCATTGCATCGACTGCGGCGTCTGTCTGACGGCCTGTCCCTCGAACGCCATCGTGGCGACGACGGCTTCCGTCAAGGACCTCTCCCAGTTCAAGTTCAAGGTCGCGGTTCCCTCGCCTGTTCTGTTCGGCCAGTTTCCCTCCGGGATCACCCCGTCGCAGGTCGTCGAGGCGCTACTCGCGCTGGGATTCGACGCGGTCTGGGATTACGGTGTCGAGACCGGGCTGGTGACCCGCGCGATCCGGGACTACGTCGACAACTGGAAGGGGCCGTTTCCGCTGATCTCCATCTCGTGTCCCGTCGTCGTGCGGCTGGTCCAGGTTTCTTATCCTCGCATGGCGGAGCAACTGCTCCACGTTCAGCTCCCTCGCGAGATCGCCGCCAGAGAAGCGAAGCGCCGGTACGCCGAGCAGCTCGGTCTTTCGCCCGAAGAGATCAAGGCCATCTACATCACGCCGTGTCAGGCCAAGACGATCTCGATTCTCGAGCCCGCCGAAGGGGTCGAGAGCTTTCTCGACGGCGCCATCGGGATCGCGGACGTGTACAACGCCATCGTTGGCCATGCCAGCCTCCACAAGGAGGAGGGCGGAAGAGCGGAGCGCGACATCATCCGCAACTCGACCTTCCTGCGCTGGCCCATGAGCGATGGGTTGAGCGAGGTCCTTTCCAATCATCGGCATCTGCACGTGACCGGGCTGTCCAATGTCGTCCAGGTCTTCGACGACATCGAGCGGGGCAGGCTGCGGAACGTGGAATTCCTCGGAGCCTATAACTGCTGGAGCGGGTGCACCGGCGGGAACCTGACGGTAGCGAATGTCTATGTCACGTTGAGCAAGATCGCCTCGATGATCGGCAAACTTCCGCTGATGGACTCCGAGACCGAGGCGGAAATCGAGAGACGCTACTCCAACGAGGATTTCTCGCTCGGTCGCCCCATTCGACCCCGTCCGATCGGCGGCTCGACCGGCAGCCTCAAGGAGCGCGTGAGGATGGTGCAGGAAGCCGACGCCATTCTGGGGACCCTCCCCGGCCTCGACTGCGGGCTATGTGGCGCCCCGATGTGCAAGGAGCTGGCGAAGGATATCAGTATCGGCGAGGGCGCCCGGAGCGAATGCCTCTTCTACTCACCGAATGCCCTGCGGCAACTCCAGACGCGATACATCCCCCCGCCGAAGTCGTCAGGCTAGCCCGACATCCAAGACTGCGCAACAGAGGTAGATGCCGCTACCGACCGGATGCCGAGGCCGTCCACACCTGATCGACCTTCATGACGATTAGGGCTAGGAATCCGCCCCGCAAGTGTCCATGATGTCTGGTTCTGTGTAAGTGCATCCATCCTGCCCATCGTGGCTGTCGAAGGCTGCAAATGCCTGCGTCGCGCCTCCTGGGAACGTTGTTTGCGCTCACGATTTCTCCTGTTTCTTGGCTGTTTCTTGCGTGTTTCTTGTGCGCCCAGGTTGAATGTTGGCTGACGAATGGCTCTCCAGCCGCGTCTAGTCGAAGGTTTCCTTAAATGAGTACGAACGGCAGATATCGACAGTATTTGACCCCGATATTCGGAGCACTGCTTCTATTCTCACCCGATTCCTGGAAATCGTCGGCTTTCGCGAATGAGCCGGCACCCCTCACGAAGGGGCCCGAAGTCTCGACCGTCGGAACGGGTCCCTACCTCGGACCTCTCCCCGAAGAGCTGTCGAAGCTCGCTCAACTCGAGGCCGTGGCGGTGGAGTCGCCGTCAATGGACAAGGAGCCGGCCACGACAACGATCACAACGACCGGCGGGAACACCCTGACCGCCGAGGAGCTGGCCAAGTTGGCCGCGCTCCCGGTCGTCCCCGCAACGCCTCCCGCGCTTGCCATGCCGAAGCTCGACCTCATGGATGTCCCGACCGAGGGGATTCCTGAGTTGACCGCGGAGGAGCTGCAGAAGCGCGCGAGAGAGCTTGCCGCCCCGACGGCACCGCAGTCGATCGCGCCTGCCACCCCGGTAGCCCCGACCTCGCCGCAGTCGCTCGCGCCCGTCGCCCCGGCCCCTGCAACCACGCCCGAGTCGGCGCCGAGGAGCGGCAAATGAACCGCGCTCGACCCGTTTTCCATCAGCCGATGAGGCACGCTCGCCATTCTCTCCAGATCCTCACCCTGGCAGCGCTCGTTTTCTCGATCCCCAATCCAGCCGCCGCTGTCGTGCCGCCCCAGGGAGGCCAGGCAGCCTACGAGATCCCCCTGCGAGCATTCGATCTTCAGTCCTATAACTCCGCCACGACCGCCGCGGAACGCTCCCAGGTCGAGACGGCCCTCACGCAGAAATACGGCGGAACCTGGACCGTCTACTCCTGGAACCCCCAATCGCGCACCCCGAGCGAGATGTACGGCAGTGGCGCCAATGTCGCCGGATTCCTGAACACTTCCGATGACGTCAGGGCCGAGGCCGAGCGCGTCGTCCAGGCCAATCCCGCCGCATTCAAAGCCGACCTCGCCGGCCTCAGATTCAAGCAGGTCACGAACGCCCCCCCGGTGAACGACTCGCCGGACGGCATCCACCGCGTCGGCAAGTGGGCCGCCCACTATCAGCAGATCTATCACGGCATCGATGTCGTCGGCGGCGACGTCCACATGACCTTCACCGATGCCGGACGCCTCTTCGCCCTCGGCTCGACCTACTACCAGGACATCGCAGTCGACTGGACCCCGACGCTCTCCGCCGACCGTGCGAAGGAGCTCTCACGCGTCGCGCTACCCTTCAACGCCGAAACCGATTCCGTCGAGGCGGCCGTCAAGCTCCTCATCCTTCCCGTGCCGCTGAGCGAGACCCAGGTCGAGCACCACCTCGTCTGGGAAACCCACGTCCACACCGCGGACCCGCTTGGCGTCTGGATCACGAGCGTCGACGCCCACAGCGGTCAGATCCTCCAGCGGACCAACGACGTGAGCTTCTTGCTCTTCATCGGAAGCGAGGTCGGCCAGGTGGAGCGCACCGCATACTGCGACGGTTCCCATCAGGAGGCATTCCCGTACGTCCATGTCAGCATCATCGGAGTCGGCGACACCTACGCTGACGCCAACGGAAACTGGGTGATTCCCTCCGGGGGGTTCGGAGCCAGTACACTCTACTCGCGGCTCTACAGCCCGTACGTCGACGTGCAGAACATGCAGGGAAGCTACGCGGGCGTCTTCGCCACCGTATTCCCCGACGTCCCGTTCCAGGTCAACTTCAACAACGCCAACTCGCGTGCGGACGAGAGGGACGTCTACCAAACGGTGCAGGACCTGCACAACTTCTTCGAGACCTTCGCCGCCGGCTTCGGTTTCACGAACCAGATGGTCACCGCGCAAGTCAACATGAACGACATGTGCAACGCCTACTACTGGGGCAACGCCATTCACTTCTACCCTGCCGGGGGCGGATGCGCCAACACGGGCCAGATGATGGACATCGTCGCCCACGAGTACGGTCACGGCGTCCAGGAGTGGATCCTCGGCGGCCAGGGGAACGAAGGCCTGGGCGAGGGCAACGGCGACGTCGCCGGGTTCCTCATGTCCATGAACTCCGTCATCGGCCGCGGGTGGTACAACTGCGCGGGAGGCGGAATCCGTGACTGCAACAACACGCTCAGATATCCCGGCGACGTCGTCGGGCAGGAGATCCACGACGCTGGGCGCGTGATCGCGGGCTTCCACTGGGACGCCATGCAGGACCAGATCGCCGACTACGGCAGTTGGGGACGCTACTCCACCGCGTGGGACTGGCACTGGGGACGCGCCCTTCAGCTTCCGATGAACCAGCCGGCACAGGTGCTGGCGACCTTCATCGCCAACGACAATGACGGAAACCTGTCCAACGGCACGCCCCAGTTCAACTCCTACTGCCTGGCCGCGACACGGCACGGCTTCACATGCCCATCCGTGACGCTTCCGCTCACGGCCGCCGGTTGCGACCAGTACTACCAGGCCCCGCAGGGCTACACGATGAACCAGACGAACATCTACTGGACGGCCATCGGGGTCTCGCCCTCACCCGGTGACGACAAGGACATCTCGGTCTACACCAATGGCTACGGCACCCTCCTCGCATCCTCAACCGGAACGGTGGGAACCGACTTCGTGGTCGGAGACTTCAACCACAACGCGCTGGGAGTCTATCAGCCGTACGTCTCCTACGGCGGCGCGACGACCCCTTACGTGACGGAGTGGGACTCCGGCCCTGAAACGATCACGATCGGGACCGACATCTTCGGCTCGGCCGGTGGCGGAGGCGGCAACTGCGGCCTCGTCCGGATATGGGACGTATTCCTCACGGCCGGCCAGAGCTACACCTTCGGCTTACTCAACGCCGGGGGATCGGCCGACATGCGCCTCTCCCTCTTCCGGAATCCCGCCGCCGCGCCCTACTGGGCCGGTCGGAGTGGATCGGTCCTCGAGCTGCAGGCGGGCAACTCGACCGTGTACACCGCCCCTGCGAGCGACTGGTACGGCGTCGTCGTCTTCAACAACACGCCGGGCTCTCCGACCGGTTACTACTACCTCCGCGTCCAGGATTCGCCGGTCGCACTCGCGAGCGCGGCCTGCCAGATCTGGAATACCTCCCCGCGAATGTTCGGGTTCTACCAGACCTCCATCTACTGGACCGGCGTCGCGGTGAACCCGGGCACGCTCGACGACAAGGACATCGCGGTGTACAGCGATCCGGGCGGTGCCGGCACACCGCTCGCGTCCTCCACGGGAACCGTGGGCACCGACTTTGTCGTCGGAGACTTCAACCACAACCTGACCGGAAGCTACTACTCGAGAATCTCCTACGGGGCCGCCGCCGCGAGCTACGTGACGGAATGGGACAGCGGGGCCGACGCGATCTACGTGGGCACCGACGTGACCGGTTCCGTTGGCGGGGGGAGCGGGAGCTGTGGTCTGATCCAGGTATCGGACATCTACCTGACCGAGGGACAGCAATACCGATTCCTCCTTCTCACCGGCGGCGCGGCCGACATCCGGATGTCGCTCTTCCGCAATCCATCGGCCGGCACATACTGGGCCGGGCGCGGCTACGCCGAGTTCGAGGCCGGTAACGCCGATGGCCGGACCTACACGGCCCCGGCGAGCGACTGGTACGGGGTCGTGGTCTTCAACAACTCGCCCGGCTCTCCTGCCGGAAACTACACGCTGCGCGTACGGGACCTGCCGGCCGCGATGACAGACGCGACGTGCCTCACGTCGTCACCCGTCCCACAGCTCTTCAGCGTCACGCAATCGACTCCCTACTGGTCGGCGGTGGCCATCAACCCGACCGGAACGGACGACAAGGACGTCTGGGTGTACGACAACATGGACGGCCTGGGGTCTCCGCTCGGCTACTCGGCCGGAACCGTGGGAACCGACTTCGTGATCGGGGACTTCAATCACAACCCCCAGGGGACGTACTACCCGATGGCCACCTATGGCGCCTCGCCGGCCAACTACGTGCTCGAGTGGGACAGCGGCCCGGACATCTTCCCGATTGGACCGACGGTGAACGGGACGGTCGGGGGAGGGGCCGGCGACTGCGGTGTCGTCAAGGTCTGGGACATCTTCCTCGATGCAGGTGAGACCTACCAGATCGTGCTGACGGCGGCGGGGGACGCCGACATCCGGGTGTCCCTATTCCGGAACCCGGCCAGTGCGCCCTACTGGGCGGGCCGGTACAACGCCGAGTTCGAGGCACAACCGGCCGGGACTCCGTACTCCTATACGGCGCCCGCTTCGGACTGGTACGGACTCGTCGTGTTCAACGCTTCTCCTGACTCTCCCGCGGGCACCTATACACTTCGCTTCGACAACCCAGCGGGTGTCGCGGAGGAGGAGGTTGTCTTCGGGAAGCCCGGGATCACCTTCCAGAATCCCTACCCGGCGGGATCGCCGATCATGCTTCGCGCGGCCGCCGACGGCACGGGAGCGCATCTCGGCATCTACAACGTGCAGGGACGCCTGGTGCGGACTCTGTTCCAGGAGTCGGTCGGCAAGGCCGGACGTCAACTGACGTGGGACGGTCGCACGGATGAAGGGGCCAAGCTCGCATCGGGGATCTACTTCGTCCAGGGGCAGATCGGTTCGATCAACGTGAAGAGGACGCTGGTCATGTTGAGGTGAGCTGACCTGGCTTGACTTGTTCTTGCTCAGATCGCCCGTGATCGAGAGGGGAGTGTGGACGTCCATCCACGCTCCCCTCTTCTTGCGTCACGGGCCCCCGCACCTATCGAAGAACGACCAGCCTCTTGACGCCGATATCCCCGGCGCCCGACAACCGCGCAAAGAAAACTCCGGAAGAAACGAGCTCTCCGGCGGCGTTCCGTCCATCCCAGGAGATGACATGAGGCCCCGCGGGGAACTCGCGCCTTGGAATCTCCGCAACAACGCGACCGCCGATGTCGCAAACCACGGCCCCGACCGAAGCGGTTTCCGCCGTGTAGAATCGGATTTCGCAACCGGACCGGGAGGGATTCGGCGCGACCGACTCGATGCGACCGACCGCGGCCTCCGGCCCCGTAGCCCCCGACCCCACATCGGTCGGGACCGCCCCGCGAAGTTCGATGACCTCATCGAGTGTGAGGGCGCGGTCGTAGATGCGCACCTCATCGATGGCACCATAGAAACTCGCGACATTCTCGTCCGCGTAAGGGGCGATTCCGTCCGGATTCACGCAGGCCCCGATGGCGAGGTCCTTGCCGGCGACAGTGGTCGTGTTGACGAAGAACTCCCAGAAGCCCACCAGTTCCCCGTCCAAGTACATCCAGGATCCTTGGGGGCTCGTGGTCACCACCCAGTGGTGCCATATCCCTTCGCCCCCTTCGTAGGGATAAATCATCCAATGCTCGGCGCAGTGGGAGCCACGAGTAAGTGACGTCGAATAAACCGCCTGCAACCAGCTGCTCCCACAAACACCGCCACCGTACGCAATGGGCACGATTCCCCGGGCGCCGGCGGTCGCATCCCACCGGGCCCACATGGCGACCGAGCGCTCTCCGGTCGGTAGGCCGTCGGCCCAGGTCACGAAGTACGCGCCTCCGTTGAAGAAGCAGGCGCCGTTGGCGACGCCGAACCGATCGTTCGTGGAGACAACGCCGACCGGAGACGCATCGCGCCCATGTCCACTCAGGTCGGCGCCGGTTCCGTTCCGGGGATAGTAGGCGACGAGCCCGCTCGTGATCTCGGGCGCAGCGGGGGAGGCCAGCCTACCAAGTGGTATCGAAAGGGACACCAGGAACGCTGCGAAGCGGAAATCCCGGCGCCGAACACGCCTTCGGCCCAAAGCGCCCGGAGAGTTAAATGACTGCGCAGATCGACGCTGGCTCCGGCATCGCACGGTCGTGGCTGTCATTGTTTCCTCCCGGCTCGGATACATCAATTGAACTGTCCCCGGTGATCGGTCGCTGACGGAGTGAGCCCGAGGACCACTTTAGGTACCGACAAGACGCGCCGGATCGGTAGCCTCGGTTGCACGGTATCTGGCGCGCGGTCGATAGCCCAGAGAACTCAGTAACCGCGTGGGATTATAACCCCACGGCCATCCCAACGCCAGGGGTGATTCAGTTTTCCTGATGCAAGAACAGATACTTCACCCCGCAGCAGGCTCGGATGGACACTCCGAGCTTCTTGTGGTAGACTCTCAAACCTGTGCGCAGTGCCACGCGTGGAGAGACAGCCGGATCGTTGAAAGCGGCAGTCTCGAAAGCCGTTAGCAGGGTGAAAATAGATCTCGCCAACAATTAGCCGAAGTGAAGTCGCGGCAAAATGATACATAGCGCCTCTTGGAGTTGCTGCTCCAGGGCTGGATTCACCAAGGGCATGCGGAACGGAACCGCCTTGAGAGGAGTAGTCGTGCGAATCACTTACGGTGCCAAGCTATGCGCGGGCGCAATGGCGCTCGCGCTTCTTGTGTCGCTGGGCGTCGCCCAGGCTGCCCTCGGGGCGGACGGCCGACCCTCGGGCACCAACTACGTTGCGGAAAGCGGTGGCGGGACCCGTCTCGTGACGCCTGCTGTGGGCGTCAACGAGCTTCTGCAGTGCCTACTCGGTCCGGATGTCACCGTATCGAACGCCATTCTGATCGCCTCGCCGCAAGCCGCGGGCACCTTCATGGGCGCCTTGGGCGTGATCGGCTTCGATCAGGGGATCATCCTCAGCTCCGGCGACGTCAATACCCTCGCCGGCCCGAACGTCGGGGATGCCACCACGACCGACAACCTGGCCCCCGGGGACCTCGATCTCGAATCGTTGATTCCCGGATACACGACGTTCGATGCCGTCATTCTGGAGTTCGACTTCACCTGCGCAACGGCGCAGGACGTAGTCTTCCAGTACGTCTTCGGATCCGAGGAATACAACGAGTACGTCAATACCCCGTACAACGACGTCTTCGGGTTCTTCCTGAACGGCACGAACATCGCCCTGGCCCCGGCGGGTTGCAGCGGCGCCGGATCTCCGGTCTCGATCAACAACGTGAACTGCGGGAACCCCTACATAGGTGTGGGACCGAACTGCAATTGCTTCCGAAACAACGACCTGGACGACGGCGGGGGATCGATCAACACCGAGCTGGACGGCCTGACCCAGGTGTTCTTTGCGACCGGGACGATTTTGCCGGGCACGAACCACATCAAGATCGCGATCGCCGACGCGGGCGATGCCGTCCTGGATTCCGACGTGATGATTCGCTGCCAGAGCTTCACTTGCGGCACGGCGCCGATCACCGGAGCCTGCTGCCTCCCCTCCGGGCAGTGCGTCACGCTGACGTCAGCCGACTGCACCGCAAACGGCGGAGTCTATCACGGCGACTACTCCTCCTGCGTGCCGAGCCCGTGCGGGGTGAACTTCGGCGCCTGCTGCTTCCCCGACACCTCCTGCGAGGTCGAGGATCCCGACATGTGTGCGGTGAACGGCGGGATCTACCAGGGGAACGGCACGCCGTGTGTGCCTAATCCGTGCGGCGCGGCGGTCGGCGCCTGTTGCTCCGGCAACGGGCAGTGCAACCTCACCGATCCGTTCGGCTGTATCGGCATCTACATGGGCGATTGGACCGCATGCGCCCCCGATCCGTGCGCGGGCCTGACCGGGGCCTGCTGCGCCGACGCCGCGATCTGCGAGATCAAGGTCCAGGGGACCTGCCACGACACCTTCATGGGGATCGGGACGACGTGCGACCCGAATCCCTGCGAGGCGATTCTCGGCGCCTGCTGCCACGACACCGGCCTCTGCGTGATGACGCTAGAGGCCGACTGCGGCGACTTCTACCAGGGCCACCGAACGGTGTGCGATCCCAACCCGTGCGTCGCGACTTCCGGTGTGGGCGATCTGGGCGCCGGAACGCGTGCGCTCACCCTGGGCACGCCTTACCCGACGCCGACCACAGGCGAGGTCGAGATCGCATGGTCGTTGCCGAGGAGCAGTCCCGCGACCGTCACACTGTGGGACGCGACGGGACGCCAGCGTGCGACCCTCTTCCAGGGAGCCCTGAACGCCGGACCGGGACGGCGCAGCTTCACGCTCGCCGACGCGACCGGACGCGCGCTTCCTTCGGGCGTCTACTGGCTGAAGCTCGAGGCGGGCAGTGACCAGGCGGTGCAGAAGGTCGTGATCGCGAACTAGGGACCTGTCCGCGCCGGAGCGACCGCGTCCGGCGCCTCGGCGTGACAGGTCGCGCATGCGACATCGACGGGGCGGTAGGTGACGTGTCGCCTTCCCGCCCCGTCCTCTTTTGCCGGGTGACATCGATCACAGGCCACCTTGGAGTGGGCGCCGGAGAGGGGGAAGGCGGCGTCCCTGTCGTGCACGAATCTGGACGCGGGTCCGAATGCGTTGGTGTCGTGGCAGCGGGAGCACGGGCCACGAAGTTGCCCCTCATGAACGTCCGCGTGGCAGTCGACGCAGTCGTCGTGCTTTCGCACGAAAGTTATCGGCGCGCTTGCGGCCGGGGTCGCAGCCTTGGGCGCAATTGCCGCCGCTCCGCCGATCAGGCTCGATGCCAGAGGCGGACGGTCGAGATCGCGATGACAGTCGATGCATGCTACCGCGCGATGCGCCCCGTCCAGCGGGTAGCCGAAACGACCGTGTTCCTGGATGCCCACGAGTGACGGACGGAAGCGCTCGAGGTCATGGCAGTCGGCGCAGGCACGCTTGCCGTCGAGCGAGTCCGCCCCGACATACCTCCCGTCGTGGGGATCAACGTGGCAGCTCAGGCAGGTGACCTTGCTGAGCTTGAAAAGCATCCCCGCAGTGCCTGCGGTGTCGGCCGCGATAGCAGTCGTGCCTGCAGTACCGGCCGCAGCCGCCGCGGTGCCTGCAGTACCGGCCGCATCCGCAGCGAAGCCTGCGGCGCCGGCCGCTTCCGCGCCACGAGCGCCCGGACGATCTGGCCCGTGGCAGCCCTTGCATGCGACCTTGACGTGCCGGCCGGCAAGTGGAAACGCGATCGCCTGGTGCTGGTCCAACCCCCACAAGGCCGGCTTCCATCCCTCGAGCGTGTGGCAGGCCCGGCAGTCGCCTCTATCCGCGCGCTCCTTGAACTGCCCGGCGTGCGCGTCGGCATGGCAATCGTCGCAGCGGGCGTGCGGGCGGCGGATGAGAACCCCCGCGGCGCCCAGGCTCGCAGGCGGGACGTCCTTCGGTTTCTTTGGATGGCATTTATCGCAGGCCACCGCGGAGTGCTTCCCCTCGAGGGGAAACGGCGTGTTTCCGTGCCGGACGCGGTCGAACGAGCTCACGGCGAACCCGTCCTCGGTGTGACAGGCATTGCACTCGATGCGCTGCCCGGAGAGCGTGACCTGGCCCGCATGAGCGTCCGTGTGACAGGCGGAGCAGGAGCCGAAGGCCGGTTTCCTGCCCCACGCTGCAACGGGATCATGGCACTTGGCGCACTCGACCTTGGCGTGGGCGCCGCGGAGCGGAAACAGAGTGCGATCGTGGAGGAATCGCTCCCGGACCACGTCGTGAAAACCAGTTTCCCGATGGCACTGAGCGCAGTTTGTCCCCAGGCGCCCCTCGTGCGGATCCTTGTGGCAAGAGGCGCACTCTCTGCTCAGTCCGATGAAGCCGTGCGGTGCATCCGGTCTGGGCTCGAGGGCGAGGATCTCGGATGCCTGATTCTCACGCTTGTGGCATGCCTCGCACTTCTGCGCCAGGTGCTTGCCCGTCAGGGGCCATCCGGCCTCCGCGTGGTCATAAGCTCCCGGGGCCAGCTTCGCTCGATCGATCAGCATCGAGTCCCGCCCCTTGTGCTCGACATGACAGGTCGTGCATTTCTCGCGTCCGTCCTTCCCGTGCAGGCCTCGATGCTCCGCGGCCAAACGGGCGATCCCCTTGTGGCAAGTCATGCATTGCCCGCTCATTTCTCCGCCGTTCTTGAGCCCGTGGCAACTCAGGCACTTCGTGGCTCCCTCGGGGTGGGATTGGGCCTCCGAAGGAGCCCCGGGAAGGATTTTTGCCAAGCCGGGCGGGGCGACCGCGCCCGGAGGGTCCAGACCACCGAGGAGCGCCGGAATCCGGCGGGAAGCCCGGACCTGCCTGGGCAGGGCCTTCCGTGGCTCCGGCGGGCGAACGCGATGGTCGGGATCTACCAGAGCAGCGGCGGCCTGAT
>CAZNRY010000075.1:0-18856 GCA_964575675.1 uncultured bacterium | reverse complement strand
CAACACCGACGTCGAGTTCGAGGGCCGCGGCACGATTCAGGCTGAAGACGCCCCCTTCAACGTCGTCTTCACGAACGCGCGGGAGGACACTTTCATCCTTTCATTGGTCCGGACCGGCCGAGTGACCGTCCGCGCCGATGCGCCTTGAGCGAGGAGGAGCCATGACCCGCAACATGCCATCCCGACGCGCGGGCTTCACCCTCGTGGAGACCATGGTGGTGCTCGTCATCACGGGGGTCGTCGCCGCGTCCCTCTACCAGACCTTCTACGCCGCCCGCAAGAGCCACGACGTGCAGCAGAGGCTCGTCGAGATGCAGCAAAACGCGCGCGTCGCGATCTCGTCCTTGACCGACGACTTCCGCCACGTGAGCTACGGGAAGGACCCGACGCAGCCGTCGATTCGATACGCGGGTCCCGATTCGATCGTCTTCGTCGCGGATCTCATGACCGAGATCCCCGGGGCGGAGATCATCTCCTATGCGCTGGATCCGTCCGGGGATCCCGACACCCCGAATCCGAGCGATACGATCCTCATGAAGACGGTCGCCGACAGTGGCGGAACCGTGATCGTTTCGGCTCCGCAGTCGTATGGAATCGAGCAGGCGGGCCTCTCGTTCCGCTACTTCAACGGGGGCGGGACCGAGCTTGCGAACCCCGTCCCGCAGCCCGAGTTGATCGGCGAAATGAGCGTGGCCGTGACCGCGACGGAGTCTCAGCGGTGGAAGCAACAGCCCTACTCGACGATGACCCTCTCCTCGACCGTCTATCCCCGCAACCTTCCGCTCTCGCCCGCGCGCAGCCGCCCGGCCACTCCGGCCTGCGACGACCCGACGTTTCCGAACTGCAGTTCCGTGACGATGACATGGGCGACCCCGACGACGAACACCGACGGCACCCCACTCGCCCTCGCCGACATCAGCCATTTCAACTTCTACTACGGGATCGACCCGAACGACATGTCGCTCAACGCCCGCCTCGCCCGCACGATCACCACGTGGACCGTCTCGGGCCTTACGTGCAACACCCACTGGATCGCCGTCACCTGTGTCAGCCGCAGCGGCGTGGAAAGCTACCAGTGCACCCGTGAGGTCGACGTCGTGGGAGGAACCACCCCGCGCGCCCCGACCGGACTGACGGCCCAGGATACGGGCGGCCTCCTCCTACAATGGCCCGCGGTCACGCAGTTCGAGGACGGAAACCCGATCACGGTGCCGGTCGAGTACCTCCTCTACCGGGATGTGAATCCAGGCGTGACGCCGGGCGAGGCGTTCCTGATCGCCACGACCACGGGCGGCACGACCTCCTACACGGACAATCTCCCGGGCGGCTGCGCGACGTACTACTACGTTGTCTCGGCGCGGATCTGCTGCAGCGAGGGCGCCGTCTCCCCCGAGTGCGCCGTCGACCGCCCCTCGCCTCCGCAGTGTCCGGTTGCGCTCGACGGGCAGCCCACCGAGGTTTCGGGCGAGCTTGCCCTCACCTGGACCAACCCGACGCTTCGCGACAACCTGGTCGTCCTGCCCTCCTCCGAGATCAGCGCGACCTACGTCTACTACGACACGATCCCCGGCAGCACGGTTCATGAATCCATGATCACTGGAAACGGAACGTCGGCCGTCCTCACCGGCCTCACGGGCTGCAAGACGTACTACGTGCACGCGCGGACGGTCGATCAATGCGGCCACGAGAGCAGCGGCTCGTGCATGGGCAACGAGGTCTCGGTCGCCCTTGCGGAACCGTGCGATCCTTCCATTCCCAGTCCCGCGGCCGGCCTGGCCGTCTCGCCGCTCGACAACCGGATCGATCTGCTCTGGAACGCGAACCAGAGCGACTGCGATCTCGCCGGGTACCGCGTCTACTACGGAACGGCGCCGGGCGTCTACACCGGGACGGGCGCCGCGGAGGGAACCTCGCCGATCACGCTCCCTCGCGACGCCGTCACCCAGGGCAGCCTCTGCGAACTGGGGCTCACGGGACTCGAGGGTTGCACGACCTATTACGTCGCCGTGACCTGCTACGATCGATGCTCCCCCGCTCACGAGAGCCCCCTGTCGCAAGAGGCATACGGGATGACCACGTGCGTCCCATGCCAGATCCAGTCGGGCTGCCCGTCATGGGTCTCGACGGCCGCCGGCGCCAACAAGGACGTCCACCTCGAGATCTACACCGATAGCTCCTCCGACGAGACGCTCGCCCGCATCGTTCCGACATGGACGGGCGGCTCGAATGCGACCCAGGTCCTCTACGGGCGCCCCCTCGCGCAGATCTGGAACAGCGACGGGACGGCCGGCCAGGACGGCGCGGTCGGACCACGACCCTCCGGAACGACGCTCAACATCAGCGACGTCACTGTTCCCTCCTGGAGCTCCTTCCCCGACGGCCAGCCTCTCGTCCTCGTCCTGGACGGAGACGTCCGCGACGTTCCCTTCAACCTCGTCTTCAAGAACCCCCAGGGGGGCTTCTGCTCGGGGGACGGAACGAACCGCGGCGCGGCGGTCTTCGACGATTTCGACGACGGCAACATCACCGGATGGACGGTCCGCAGCGGCGCCTGGAGCTCGAACTCGGGGGAGCTCTACCAGTCGAATCTCACGAGCAACCGCACACTGATCGGCTCGAACATCCTGTCCGACATCACCTACGAGGCGAAAATCAAGATCACGAGCGGAACGGCCGCCTACCTTGTCTTCCGCTACACGGACGACAACAACTTCTACACGGCAGGCATCATCAGCAGCACCGACGTCGTCCGCTTGAGCCGCATGCGGAGCGGAACCTACACGACGACCGGCTCCTACAGCGTCGCCCTGAGCAACGGCCAGTGGTACAACCTGAAGGTCGTCGTATCGAGCAAGCGGGCGCGCGTCTACCTCGGATGCCAGCAGGTCCTCGACGTCACGGACAACAACATGAACGCGAGCGGCAAGATCGGATTCCGCACGGGCGCCTCGGCGGCGCGCTGGGACGACGCCCGATGCCAGAGCGCGGCCATTCTGCCGTGACGCGTCTTCCATGGCGCGCCGGGGTTCTCGCTCTATTTCTCGCCGTACTGCCGGCGCGCTCCGAAGGCGTTCGGCCGGAGAACCTCCGCATCGCGTATACGGCGGAGACCCGCGGCAACCTTCTTCCGTGCGCCTGTCCCGGGCAGCCGCTCGGAGGCCTGGCGCGCCGGATCGGTTTTCTCGACTCGCTCCGCACCGCTCCCGGGGGACCGCTGCTCGTTGTCGATGCGGGCCGCTTCCTGCCGGACGCGAGCGATTTTCCGCTTCTTCCCTCCGGCGAGTTCCTCGGCCTCCTCGCCCTTCACGAAGCCGCAGCCGAGGAAGCGGGGTACGACGCGATCGTTATCGAAGGAAATCAACGCTCTGCCCCGTCTGGCCCGCGGTGGCTGAAGCCGAACGAGGCCCGTCTGGTCGATTCCCAAGGATTGCGCATTGGCCTGGTCGCCGTGGAGGAGAGGATGGACTCCTCACCCGCAAGGCGGGCGTTACGCTCCCTTGGCGACGTGGATCTCGTGGTCCTGCTCTGCTCGGGTGATCTCAGTTTCGCGGCCAACGCCGCCCCTGCCCTTGGAGCCCAGATCGCCGTCGTGTCGCGCGGGGCCTGCCTGCGCGAACCGCTCGTGCGAGACGGAGTCCTCTACCTCGGACCGGGCCAAGCGGGCAAGCACGTAGGACTAGCCGACTGCGGCATCTCGCCTCGCGGAGGAGTCAGGGCCCTCTCCGTGAAGCTGCGTCCCATGGACGGCGGCGCCCCCCCGCAAAGTGTCTGGGCTGAGCGCGTCGAGCAGACCGTCTTGAGGGTGGAACGCTCCCACCCGTCCGCGCTTTCCCAGGGCGAATAGCCTGGGAGGGGGCATAGACCTCGCCACGAACGGCCATCCCCATCCTCTACCACCAGCTCCACCCGACCTGCCCCCCCGCGGCCGCCTGGTGCGGCGTCCGGTTCCGGCGGCTCCATCTCTCTTGTCACCGTCTCCTACAATCACTTGAGTTACGGCGCGAAACGCCAGATAATTTCATGTACGAACACGCGCCAGGAAGGTGCAGGCTCCGGGATAGATTCCCTTGGTCCGACGACTGGTGAGGTGGCACGTGATCCTGTCTTTATTCGGACTTTCCAGGGCTTTGCGAGGGTCCAAGAGCCGCCGAGGTGTGACCCAGAGTGGTTCCTCGCTCCTGGAGATCGTCATCTCGACGCTCATCATCGGCCTGCTGGCCATCGGGATTGTCGAGTTCTTCGCCAAGGGACGCGTCTGGTTCGACCAAGAGGAGCGCAAGCGCGTCGCTACGCTACTGGCCCAAGAATCACTCGAACGGACGATCTCGAGACCATACGCCTCGATTTCCAACTGGACGGAGACACGCCGGATCGGCGCAACGCCCTACTCGATAGCGGTTTCCGTCCAGAACGACGCCCCCGAGATGCACCTCACGACGGTGCGCTCCTCCGTTTCGTGGCCTGCGAACCCGACGGCGCAACGGTCCGTTTCCCTGGCCACGCTGGTCTACGACAACTGACGTAGGGGACGCCATGCACCCTCGATCACGCGAGTTCCAACCCCCGGACGCGGGATACGCCCTGGTCGGCGTGGTCATCCTCGCCTTCGCGGTGGTGATCATCGGCATGGCCTTCTTCAGCCTCGCCGGGCACGAGACCAAGGGGACCCAAGTCAATCTGGCATCGCAGAGGGCCTTCTGGCTGGCCGAGGCGGGGAAGGAACGAAGCCTCAGGTATCTCAGCGGACTGCCCCGCCCGCCGGAATCGGACCTTCGGGTCTTTGACCACTTGGCCGGACCCGATGGCGGCGCCTACACGGTCGACTGCCTCATGGACAGCGCCAGCTTCTACCTCGTCGAGAAGAGGTTCGTCCTCGATTGTGTGGGAAGCTTCGCGGGGATGGAACGGCGCATTCGTCAGCGGATCAAGATGACGTCCTTCGCCCAATACGCCTACTTCACGGTCGACGAACGAACCCCCTCGGGAGGGCTGATCTGGTTCATCACCGGCGACCAGCTGCACGGCCTCGTCCATTCGAACGCGACCTTCCGGATGGCGGGCGGCCCGCGCTTCTTCGACCTGGTGACCTCCGCGTCCGATCGGATGATCGGCAACCCCAACTACTCCGTCTATGAGCCTTCGGGCTGGCCGGTTGGCGGCAACAATCCCCTCTTCGATGATGGATTCACCCTGAACGTCCAGCCGATCCCGCTTCCCTCGCAGACGCTCGACCTGAAGTCGCTGGCCCAGGGTGGAGGGATCTTCCTCAGCCCGGCGTCCACGATCGAGCTCGGGAAAAGAGCCGATGGGACGAGCGGACAGGGATGGCTCCGCTACCGGAACACCCCGCCGCCCGCGAGCGCGCCTTGGACGGAAACCCTGATCTCGACCCTTGCGAACAAGATCATCTACGTCAACAACCCCCTCCTGCTCTCGGGGCGGCTCGACGGCGAGCTCACGATCGCCTGCAATCGGGATCTCTACATCGTCGACGACCTCACGTACTGGCACAGTACGGCCGGGGTGCCCGATCCCGGTTGCACCGACCTGCTCGGCCTCGTCGCCGAGATGAACATCTTCTTCAAGGATGATCCCGCGACGGTGAACCTCAAGGTCGACGCGGTCCTCATGGCCCTCGATACATCGATCCAGGCCGAGAACTACAGCACCCGTGCCCCCTGCGGGACGCTCACGATCTGGGGGGGATTGATCCAGAAGTACCGCGGCCCGGTGGGGCGATTCAACTCGAGCGGGACGGTCATCAATGGTTACGTCAAGGATTACCACTACGACGAACGCGTGACGGCGCGCACGCCGCCTGCCTTTCCGCTGACGGGGATCTACCAGGAGACCGCCTGGACGGAGACTTGGGATGCGAGCAGTCCATTCTGACCGACGATCGGTTACACAGGCTCGGCCGCCGCTTCTGCGGCGCCCCGGGAAGGAAGGCGCGGCGCGCCCGGTCTCACGATGGTCGAGCTGATCATCGGGACCGCGGTCGCCCTCATCGTCATTCTGGGCGCGGGAAGCGTTTACCTCAGCACCGCCAGGAGCTTCACCTTCGGCTCCCGCAAGCTGCGCACGCAGCAGGAGGCGACTCTCCTCAGCACCGTGATCAACCGGAAGATCCATGCGGGGTCGAGCTACGAGATCTATGAGATCCCGAATCGCACGGTTCTGGCCGACTCGGGCAACGGGCTGGCGGTTCGAGATCCCTCGGGCGCGCTCCTGTCCCGTCTGGAGTGGGATGCCGCCCTCCAGACGCTGATCGACAGCACGGGCAACCGCGTCACGGCGCTCAAGCTCGCCGATGTCAAGTTCAAGAGAAACGCCGTGACGCCGCGGACCCTTGGGTATCGCTTCGTGGCGGACAGCGAGCTCGGAAGCCTGATCCGCGTTCAGAGCGCCGCCACGATGCGAAACTGAGGCGCCCGACGGCCGGGCCTCGGGAGAGGTTGCAAGAGAGGGAGGCGCGCGCGCGCCTCCCTCTTTCCGTCCCCGACCCCCAGGCGGCGGCCTTGGGGGGATCTACGGCTTCTCGGCGCTCGCCATCCCGCGCACGATCCGCGGCGTCACGAAGATCATCAACTCGCGGCGTTCCTTGCGCACGTCGCTTGTGCGGAACAGGCGCCCGAGGAGCGGGATCGATCGCAGGATCGGAATCCCCTGCTCGAAGCGCGTCTCGCTGGTCCGGATCAGCCCGCCGATCACGGCGGTGCCGCCGTCCTGGACCATCACGCGGGTATCGGCTTCCGACGTGGTGAATACGATCCCCCCCTGTACCGTCGCCTGCGAGGAAAGGTCGCTGACCTCGGGGTGAAGGTCCATCGTCACCTGGTTCTCGGAGTTGATGTAGGGGGTGACCTCGAGCGTGATCCCCACCTTCTTCAGCTGCGTGATCGGATTGCCCGACTTGTCGAGGACGATGAGCGGGACTTCCTTGCCGACCAGGATCCGGGCCATACGGTTGTTGACGGTTGTGATGCTCGGATTCAGAACGAGGTTCGCCTTGTTCGCCCGCTCCAGGGCCTGGATCGTCCCCGCGATGTCTCCCCACCGCCGGACGACGCCGAACTTCAACTCCGTCGTGGCCCCCGCGATCGGGGAATCGTGGCTGATCGAGGCCGATGCCCTCTCCCCGGCGGAGTGGAGGTTCGCGATGTCCCAGCGGATCCCGAGCTGGCGGGCGGCCGTCTCGTCGAGGTCGACCAGCCTTGCCGTGATCTCAACCTGCACCGTTTCGCTATCCAGCTTGTCAACCATCATCCGGATCTGCTGGACCCTCTCTGCGATGTCGCTCACGAGGATCGAGTTCGTCCTCGCGTCCACCTCCGCACTCCCCCGCTTGCTCAACGCGAACGCGAGCGATTGCTTGAGCTCCTCCGCGGTGGCGTAGCGCACCTGCAGGATCGCGGTCTCGAGCGGGAGGACCTCCTCGCGCTTGCGGGCGGAGGATTCGACCTCGAGCGCCTCGTCGGCGACGGTCTTCCGCGACGCGACCCGGAGCACATCCCCGCTGGGGAACGCCGCCAACCCAGCCGACTGGCACACGATGTCCAGGGCGCGTCGCCAGGGGACATCCTTCAGCCGCACGTTGATCGGACCCGAGAGGTCGACGTCGGGGATGATGTTCACCTCTCCGAAGGCGGCGATCGAGCGCAGCACGGTTCGGATGTCGGCGCCTTGAACATCGAGATCCATCGGACGGCCGCCATCGGGGGGATCGATCGGCTCGGGAGCCGCGACCGCCACCCCCGGAACCCCCGCGGCAGGATCGAAGCGGCCGAGGGAGGGCGCCTGGTCGTAGGCGTTCGCTCCCGCCCCTCCGGCCCCGGCCGTTGCCGCGGCCGGTATGCCGATCACGAGGAGTAGCGCCGTTGCAATGATGTTAACGGTTGCGGGACCGCGGATTCTCATTCCATCCCCCTCCCTGCACGAGTGGCAGCGATTTGGTGCGCGAGGAGCCGTACTCCGTCACGTGGACCACGACGCGATCGGGCAGGATCTGCGAAACCGTTCCGTCTCCCAGGGAGTCTCCCTCCCGCAGGATCATGCTGCGGCCGTCTTGCGTCTCGAGCAGAGCGAATCGGTCCTTCTCCGCCCAGAGAATCCCGACCACCATCAGCTCGCCGCTCACCGGGCGCGGGCTCGGATTGTCCTTCTCGTAGTCCTCCGATATCAGACTGACGAAAATGTCGCGTCGTCCGAGGCTCTCGTAGTAGTAGGGTTCTGCCGTCAAGAGGAGATCGTCGGATCCCTCTTGCGACAGAGGCCCCGCCGGGAGCACGTCCGGCGCTCCTGCCGCCGCAGCGGGAGCGCAGAAGGCTAGGCTCGCCGCGAGGACGAACCACGGGCCGATCCGCGTCCTACTCATCGCTCTCCCCTCCTCTTTGCTTGGCCGTCAGCTTCCGGCCGACATCCTTGGCCGCCTCGACCTGCTTCCCCCCGCGACCCTTCTTCTCGCCCTTCGCCTTGACTTCCTCGGGCGGCACGCCCGTGCCCCCGAGCGTGTAGGTTTTTGCGATGAACGACGCGGACGCGGGCTTCTCATCCGGCGATTCCTTCGCCGTGACGATCGACAGGTCGGAAACGGTCACGATCCGCTGCATGTTGGCCAGCTCTCCGAGGAAGGTCCCGATCTCGTGGTACCCGCCCTCGACTTTCACCTCGATCGGATGCTCCGTGTGATATTGGGCGGGCTGGGGGGGAAGCGGGCGGAACAGGACGAAGAGCACCCCGGACTGATCGCCGAGTACCGCGACCGCGCGCAGGAGCGACGCCATCTCCTCAGAATCGGGCAGCAGGCCCTGGGCCGATTGCCACTTGGCGTGGACGAGGTTGTACTCCTTCTCGAGATAGGGAAGCGAGTTCACCTCCTGCCGCGCCTTCGTCAGATCGCGGCTCACGACCTCATAGCGGCCGGAGAGATCCTTGATTTCCGCGGCGCTCGCCTTGTACGTGAAGGGAACCAACGTGGTGAGGAAGTAGACGTAGAAGATCGCCCCCCCGGCGATCGATCCAAGCGCGATTCGCTGGGCCTTCGGATCATGAAGCTGAATCCCCATGGCGTGTCTCTCTCCCCTATGCTTCGCTGGAATGCCGGGCCTATGGCTTGATCTTCGAGACCAGAGAGAACCGAACGACCTTCCCCTCGCCGACCTTCGCCCGCTCGCTGACCGACAGCGAAACGTCCCGGAAGATGTCGGCCTCCTCCATCCGGGACATCAGCTCGGCCACCAGCACGTTCGAGAAGGTCATCCCCTCCACCTCGATCTCCCCTGTCGACTTGTTGGCGAACTTCGTGAACCAGAGGTCGTCGGGGGTCTGCGTCGCGAGCTCGTCCATGATCTGGACGGGCAGGTAGCGGTCGCGGGCAAGCCCCTGGACCGTGACCAGGCGCTGGTTCAGGTCCTGGCGCTCCTTCGTGAGCGCCTGGATTCGTTCGATCTGCGGCTTCAGCGCCCGCGCGTCGGCTTCGGCCTGCGCGAGATCGTCGCGGAGATTGGCCAGATTGACCTGCTGCATCACGCCGATTCCGACGACGGGAAGAAGGATCGCGCCGCCGAGGGCAATCGTGAGCCAGAACCCGCGGCGTGGGATTTGAAGGATGGGGTGCGCTCTTTCGACGCGATCCTCTACGGGAAGAAGATTGACCCGGATCACTTCTCCTGCGCCTTTCTCAGGGCGAGTCCGATCGCCACCGTAAGTTGGGGCGCCACGGTCTTCGGGTCGTCCGTCCCGAACACCCCAGGCGCAAAGGAGATCTTCCGCAGGGGATCGACGAGCTCGACCGGAACGCGCTGGCGCTCGGCCAGGGCTTGCGGGAGCCCGTGGATCCTCGCCCCGCCCCCGCAGAGCAGGATCCGATCGACCCGCTCCGCCTCGCCGCTCGACTTGAGGTAGGCGATGCTCCTCTCGATCCCCACGCCCAGCTCGTCACCGAAGACCTTCACCGCGGCGTCGATGTCGAGGGACGCCCCGGCGTCCGTCCCCTTGGCGGCGGCGACGGCTTCGTCGCGGCTTACCTGGAAACGCTTCTGCAGCCCCTCGACGAAGCTCTGCCCGCCGATCGAGAGGTCCTGTGTGTAGAGCGGAACGCCGCCGCGAACGATGTTGACGTTCGTCAGCTCGGCCCCGACGTTGACAAGCGCCACGATCTCGTCCGGGCCGAAGTCGTAGTTCGCCTCGGCCGCGTTTTGGACGGCGAAGGAGTTGATGTCGATCACGGTCGGGGTCAGGCCCGCCTCGCGGATCAGATCGGCGTGCGTGCTCACGAGATCTTTCTTCGCGGCCACGAGAAGGACCTGCATCTGCTTCGGCCCGACATCCAGGCCGAGGATCTCGAAGTCGAGCGACACGTCGTTGATGTCGTAGGGAACATGCTGCTCAGCTTCCCAGTGGATCGCCTCGCGCGCGTCCTTGGGATCAAGCCGTTCCATCGTGATTTTCTTGACGATCACGCCCCGTCCGGCGATTCCGCTGGCCACCCGCCGCTGCTTGATTCCGCGCGACTCCAGGAGATTCTGCACCGCTTCGACGACCATCTGGCGGTCCATGATCTCCCCATCGACGATCGCCTCGGGCACAAGATCCCCGACGCCGTAGTTGACGAGGTGGAGGCCGTCGCTGCGAGATTCGATCTCCGCGACCTTTATCGCGCTGGAACCGATGTCGAGACCGACCGTTGTCTTCCCCCTTCCAAACACGCAAACCTCCTGTGCGGGGGCACACCGCCATCCGGACCCCAAAAGGACCCCCTGCCTCTTTCCTTATCGGTCCGGAGGGCCCGGATGTTTAACGGGATCAGAAGGTTTCGGGCCGGAATAGGCCGAGGTACCAGGCCCAGATCCGGGGCCCGGCGAGCAGAACGACGCCTGCCGCGGGCGCGAGGAAGGTCCCGAACGGGAGGGCGGTCCGCCCCGTGGCCCGGCGGTTCGCCAGGAGGGCAATTCCGAAGACCGAGCCCATAAGCGAACCGAGGAGAATCGTCAGAAACACGCCTTTCCAACCGAGGAAAGCCCCGAGCATGGCAGCGAGCTTCACGTCCCCCATCCCCATGCCTGCCACGTTGCGAATCGCCCGATAGGCCATGGCGACGCCCAGCAGGGCGCCTGCGCCAACGACGGCCCCAATCAGACCCTCCAGGCGCGGGACCCCGATGAAGGGGCATACGATGAGCCCCAGGACAACGCCGGGAAGGCTGATCTCGTCTGGAATGATCCGGTGGTCGAGATCGATCAGCGTGACCGCGACCATGGCGAGCAGGAAGACCGAGCGAACCGCAGTTGCAAGTAGGCCGTCCGAGACGAACGCGCTGACGAGGAGGCACGCCGCGCCGGCGAGCTCGACGGCGGGATAACGCGGGCTGATCGGGATCTGGCACTTCCGGCAACGGCCACGGAGGAGCAGATAGCTCAAGACCGGGACGTTGTCATACGGGGCAATTGGCGTTCCGCAGCCCGGGCAACGCGATCCCGGACGCCAGAGCGAGAGGTCGCGCGGCAGGCGGTAGATCACCACGTTCAGAAAGCTGCCGAGGCAGAGGCCGAGCAGGGCGAAGAGAATCCAGATACCGGGGATCTCCTTGAACGGAATACCGTTCATTGCGGCGCCGCGGGCGCGCGGAGGGCGCGCAGTCGCTCTTCGGCGAGGGCGCGAGTGGCAGGGTCCCCGCTCGCGGACATCTCTTCCCAAAGGCGCAGGGCCAGCTCGGTGCGTCCTACCCGCGAGCACGCGTAAGCCGCCATGCGCGACGCGTAGGCTTCGGCGCCCGGCATCTTCGACGCCCGCGCCATCAGGAGCGCCCCAACCGATCGATCACCGCGCATGTACTCGATGAAACCACGGTGGAATGCCAAGATCCAGTCTTCCGGATTTGACCGGGTCCCGCGGACGAAGAATCGCCGCGCGGCATCGAGATCGCCGGCCTCATCGGCCATCACGAGACCGCCGAAGATGTAGGCGCTGCGGAACTGCGGGTCGATCCGCGTGGTCACCTCGAAGAGGTGTTCGGCCAGGGGGTACATTCGGTCCCCCATGTGGTGCTTGCCGTAATATTGGATCGCGGAAAGCCACGTGAAATCCGCCAGAAGCGTCCGGTGGCCGAGGGACGTGAAATCGAGGAGGCGGCCGGAGGGAAAGAAACGCAGTTCCCCCGCCGCGCTCCCGGGCCGGTCGAGCCGGCCGAGCTTCGCCGCCCCAAGGCCCGAAAGGGCAACAAGAAGGACTCCGGCTAACAGGCTCTTGTACATCAGGTTACCAGACAAGAGATCGCCGCGCGAATGCGACCCGCGCAAGACACAAAGCTGCGAGCGAGTAGAGAAGCGCGTAGGCGAGCGACCAGGCCCACTGCTCCGGAGGTATCGACCGGCCGTGGACGAGCCAAGCGCTGCCGTCATAGAGATCGAGCCGTGGAAGCACCCACAGGAAGCCTCGAGCGACCGATCGCATTCCGCCTGCGGGCAGAAGGGCGGCTAGCTCCGCGAGGCTACCGGCGGTGTTCCCGATAACCCATGCGCCAAGCACGAAGAGCCCGGCGAGAGCTGGCGAGGTGAGTGCGGCGAAAAGGATCGCCACCGCGGCCAAGATCCACAACTCGAGAAGCGTGAGGAGGACGGCCCCGCCCAGCTCGAGCCCGAACGCGTAGCCGGACGCGAGCAACACAAGGGCAAGGACAGCCCCCATCGCCGCTACCGCGGCTGCGAGCACCGCGCAGAGCCCGAGGTACTTCCCCGCGACGAAGGAGCCGCGGCCCACGGGGCGGCTGAAGAGGAAGGCGACGGTCCCGCGCTCCATCTCCCGGTAGACCAGGGAGTGTCCGACGAAAATGATGATCAACAGGCCAAAGAGGGACAAGGCCGCCATCCCGATGTCGATCGTCACCCTTCGCCCTTCGCCAAGCGCGAGCGGCGAAAGAACGCGGGATGCGACGAATGTGAACCCGGCGAAACCACCGAGGAGATAGAGGACCTTCTCGCGCACGGCCTCCAAGACCGTGTTCCACGCGATGGCCAAGGTGACGCTCACTGGGCTCTCTCCAGACCCAGACCGGATGCCCGCGCGCGGACCGATGCGAGGTACAGTTCTTCCAAGCTCGTTCGCCTCCGTTGGACCGATCGGACGCTTCCACCGCGGGAGATTATCCGCGACAGGAGGGCCGCAAGGTGGATCTCATGACCACTCGCCAACGTCGCCGCCCAGAGGCCCGAACGCTCCTCGAGGCTCGCCGTGATCCCGTCCATCAGGATCTCTGGGCTCCCGGGAAACGAGAACTCGACCTCGATCTCCTGCTCCGTCCCCGATAGGAGCTCCTCCGCGGTCCCCTCAAACTCCAGGCGCCCCTCGTGCAGGAGGCCGACGCGGTCCGCCAGTGCCTCAACGTCAGCCAGGACATGGCTCGCCAGCAGCACCGTCCGTCCCTCCTCCCGAAGTTCCCGGACCCACTCCTTCACGTCCGCCCGTCCCACGGGGTCGAGACCGCTCATCGGTTCGTCGAGGATCAGCAACTCGGGATCGTGCACGGCCGCCTGGGCGATTCCAACACGCTGGAGCTGTCCCTTGCTGAGGCGGCGGAGCGAGCGGTCGCGCAGCGCGGCCAGGCCGAAGCGTTCGATCACGCGGTCCGCTTCCCGCCCCGGCTCGCCTATCCGCGAGAGCCTTCCGGCGAGGAGCAACAGCTCGCGAACGGTCAAGAACGGATAGTACGCAGGCGACTCGGGGAGGAAACCGAGGCGCCGGCGGGATTCCGCCGCGCCGAGGGGCAAGCCGAGAATCGTTCCGTCGCCCGCATCAGGCCGGATCAGGCCGAGGAGAATACGGAAGGTCGATGTCTTTCCCGCCCCGTTTGGTCCGATCAGGGCATAGACCTCGCCTTGCGCAACCCGAAGGCTCAGGCCCCGCAACGCCTCGACCTTCTTGCGCAGGAGGCCCGGCCGGTAGGTCTTCCGTATTCCGCTCAGGTGAATCAGGGCGTTTGTCTCCATCGGGAATGATCGATCCGCCCCGCCCGGAGGCCCCGGTCGACGCGCACCCCTCAGGGTTCAAGATCGGCCGTGCGGGGAGGTGTCTTGAGGAGCCGCATCCCCCCGGTCATGCGAAGCCCCGGCGCCGCGCGCGGCGGCCTCCGGGGCTTCGAGAGAGATCCGGGCGCGGCAGCGTCGGTCAGTGAATCGTCCCCGTGATGAAGGCGACGCCGGGGCCGTTCTTGCCCTTCACCGTGACCGTCACCGTGACCTTCTGCTCCTGGTTCGTTTCCACGTCGGAATCGGCCAGAACAGCCTGAAACGTCGTGTAGCTGTGACTTGGCGTTTCGGGCAACTCGATGTCGGTCGCGCCGCCGAGCAGTCCGGCCGTCGCGGAGACCTTGATGCTCGTTCCGCCCGTCAGGGGGTTGTCGTTCGCGTCGCGGACCCTGTAGGTGATCGTGATGTCCCCGCCGTTCGGAATGTCGAATCCCGAAGAGGGGCTCGTGATCTCGACGATCGTGGGGCCAGACCACATCACGTAGCCGCATGCCTGGATCAGGTCGCCCGAGCTGCTCACCGTCTGCGCGCAAACCTGAACGAGGCCGTCTCCTCCCGGTATGGCCGGGAAGGGCGGACCCGTTTCCTCGAGCACCACGGCATCGCACAGGTCGTTCGTGAAGCCGCTTCCCTGCACCTCCCCGTAATCGCAAGAGAACCACACGGCCGTGGACTCGGGAACGCAGTTGCCGTGCTCGTCCCCCACCTTTGCGGTCACGTGGTTCAAGACCCCGGCGTAGCAGAGCCCCTCGATGTTGATCCGCTCGAAGAAGACCCCGAAATGCGCGAGGTCGGGCAGTCCCCCGTGGATCACGACCGGGATCGGCTCGGAGAGGAGCGAACCAGCGCTGGCCCTCACCTCCACGGCTCCTGAGATGAGTCCGGCGTTCACCGTGGCCGCCACCTGTCCCCTCTCGTTCGTCGTTCCGGAGAGCGGCATCACCGTCGCATCGATCTCCCCGGACAGGGGAACGATCTCGAATGAGAGGGTGACCGCGTGGGCCGGGTCCACGGGGATTCCGTTGCGATCCTGGACCTCGAAGAGGATCGTGCCGGTCTCGTGGTCTCCAGACCCGAGGACGCCCAGGCGCGGGTGATCAACACCGACGGCCTCGACGTGCGCCGCTGCCTGCGAGACGAACTTCACATCAATCGTCCTCTGCACGCTGCCGACCGTCGCGGAGACGCGCGCGGTCCCCGTGACGAACTTCTCCGAGCGCAGGCGGACGCTCGCCCGTCCATTCTCATCCGTCGGACTTGCATCTTCGAGGACGCCCAGGCTCGTCGTGAACTGAACGGCGGTATTGGGCTCGACCGGGTGATCGAAGCGGTCCGTCACGGTCGCCATCACGCGCGTCTCATCGACCGAGTTCGCGAGGATCTCCGCATCGGCCTGAAGTTCGATCTTACCCACATCGAGCGCTGTGACGAGTATCGGCACCACGGCGGAAGCGCTGCCCGAGGTGGCGGAGACCTGCGCCAGGCCCGCCGCAGTTCCGACGACGAAGATCGCCTCGGCCTCGCCCCCTTCGGTCATCCGAACGGGTCCGACGATCCGCCCGTCCCCCGAGGTGACGCTGAAGGAGACCAGGGTCCCGTCGGGTACCGGATTGCCGGCCGCATCCAGGGCGATCGCCGCCACGAGGGCCTCGCCCGCCCCGTCGGCCGGCAAGGTGGCCGGCTCCGCCCGGAGAAGCAGCTCGGCCGTGGCCGGCGGCGTCACGAACGCCACAGTCGTCGAGTCGCTGAGCCCGGCCCCGAAGCGGGCTTCTACATCAGCGGCACCGGTGATCGCGCCCGCGATGAGCGTGGCAACCGCCTCTCCGCGTTCATCCGTGGTCACGGGCGAGGTGATGGCGCCCAGGCTCGAGGCGAAGTCGATCCGCGCTCCCACGATCGGCGTCCCTTCCTCCTGAGCCAGGAGGCGCGCCACGATCTCTGTCGTCGAACGACCGTCGGCCACGAGGCCGGGGCTCGCCGCTTCGACGGCCAGCGTCAGCCCGCGGAATGTGATGCGCACGGTCGCGCTGAGCTCCGGACCATAAAAGGCCGTGACGTCGGACGCAGTCCCTCCCGGAGGAGCGACCAGGGAGGCGGCGGCGATCCCGCTCGCGTCCGTGAGCACCCGTCCGGTGACCGACCCGACGCTCGCCCCGAATCGAACCTCCTGGTTTTCGAGCGGGACCCGGCGCGTGGTCTCGATCAAGCTCGCCGTGATCCTGCTCACGCTCAGTCCGTCGGCCGGAATCACCGCGGGGTTCGCCTCGACGTGGAGCGTGATCCCGCGCATCAGCACCGTGACCTCGTCGTGTAGCGTGCCGGCCGGCGCCGATTTTCCGTTCGCCGCAGGCCGCAGCGCCCGCGACCGGAGGACCTGGTCGATCAACTCGTTCGAGAGCGCAGAGCGGGAAACGATCACGGCCGCGCCCGCCCCCAAGGGCACCCCCGTCTTGCTCGTCTGCGTCTCGGCCGTCACCGTCGCCACGATGTCGGATGTGGAGGCGCCGCTCGTCAGCGCGACCTGGGCCGTGCCGTCCGAGCCTGTCGTAGCGTAGGGCGCAATCGTCCCATGGGACGACTGGAAGCCGACCCCCACGTTGCCGAGCCCGCGGCCCTTTGCATCGACCACGGTGACCGTGACCGTCACCGTGTCGCTCCCGTTGGCCAGAAGCGGGTGCAGGGCGCGGGCAAGGGCCAAGGCGTCCGGTTGGGACCCGCCGTTGGTCCCATCCGTCCCGGTCGTCTCCTTCGACTTCTCGCAGCCGACCTGGAGAGAGAGGGTCAAGCACGCCAGTCCGAGCAGCATCAGAGTACGCTTCATCGTGCGCTCCTTACCGCGTAGGGGTGTTTGGGGCCACCCCGCCCGCACATCCCTACCCACGAACGAAAACCCAGTAGCCGACGGCCAAGAGAAGAACCACGACCAGCGCGACCGTGAAGAACGAGCCGTAGACCATCATGACCGGATCTAAGAAATGGACGAACCCGCCCCAGAGCGCGGCCAGCCCGCCGGCGACGTTGTTGCCCACACCTCCCAACGTCTGGGGCCGCTCGGCGACGAAGCGCCCGCTCTGATCCCACCGTATGCCGAAGGCCCGCCCGATGAGATAGATCGCGAGGGCGAAGACGCCGATCCGAAAGACGAAACCCAGGAGCCCGAGACCCGGCACCCGGCGGCGCGACCTGTGGCGCGGCATCCCGGTCGGAACGCCTGCGCCGTGGCCTGAATGGCGGGGCGCGGCGGCGCGCTGGACCCCCTTCATCTTGTTCAGAAAGATGAAGTGCAGGTGCCAGATCCTGTCGAACTCCTCGCGATCCCGCTGCCCCGGCGGGGCCTCGAGCCGGAGCGTTCGATAGCGATTGAGGAGGTCGGTCATGAATCCGACCTGCTTCTGCGCTTCCTGAGCGATGGGTCCGCTCCCCGCAGCCGTGAGAAGGGGCAATCGGCTCGCGATGCGAGCCTTCACGCGCATGAACCGCTCTTCCTGCTCGGGGGTCACCGACTGCGCGCCGAGAGAACTCACCACGATCTCCCGGAACTCGACCCAACCTCGGATCAGTTCCCTGAGCCTCCACCAGTCGCGAAAGGAATCCAGCATCTACCGTCCCTCCCCTCTCGGCCGCCTCAGCGAGCCTTAAGAAGCAGTCGAACTTTCTCTGGATCCTGGAGCCTGGGAATCACGTCGGAGGCATGCACCACCCCCCCCTCATGCAGCTCCAGAAGACTGTCGTCCATCAGCACCATTCCTTCGGAGAAACTGCTGGATATCACGTTGTTGAGCTGGTGCACTTTCCCTTCGCGTATCAGGTTCGCCACGGAGTTGTTGACGAAGAGGATCTCCCGCGCGGCGACGCGCCCCGCGATGTCCTTGCGGCGAAGGAGGACCTGCGAGATCACTGCTCTCAGCGAGAGGGCGAGCCGCGCCCGGATCTCGGCCTGATCCTCGAGCGGGAAAACGTCGATGATCCGGTTCACCGTCTTCGATGCCGACTGCGTGGCGAGCGTGCTGATCACGACGTTGCCGGTCTCGGCCGCGGTGAGGGCCGATTCCATCGTTTCCCGATCGCGCATCTCGCCGACAAAGATGATGTGCGGCATTTGCCTGAGCGCGCTTCGTATCCCGGCCACGTAACTGTGCGTGTCGGTCCCGAGCTCGCGCTGGTCGATGACGCAGATCTTCGAGTGGAACATGAACTCGATCGGGTCCTCGATCGTCACGATGTGGCGCGGAAAGTCCCGTTCGGTGTTCAGGTACTCGAGGATGCTCGCGATCGTCGTCGACTTGCCCGCCCCGGTCGGACCGGTGATGAGAATCAACCCGCTCGGGATGCTCAACATCTGCGAGAGGAGCCGGTCGGCGATTCCGATCTCGCTGTAGTGCGGCACCTTCAAGGGGATGAGGCGCAGCACCGCCCCCACGGTCCCCCGCTGCCGGAATGCGCTCACGCGGAACCGCGCGACGTCCTTCAGGTGGAAAGAGAGGTCGAGCTCCCACTCCTGCTCAAACTCCTTCCTCTGGACGTCCCTCAGGATCTGGTAGGTGAGGTGCTCGCTCTCCGCCGCCGAGAGGGGCGTGGACGGCTGGTGCCGCTCGAGCTGGCCGTCGACCTGGTAGGTGATCGGCGAGCCCGCGGAGATCAAGATGTCCGAGGCGCGGCGCCGGACCCCCTCGAGCAGGATCTCGCTGACGTCCATGGCCCTATTGCCCTCCATCCCTGAGCTCGTTGGGCGGCGCGATCGGAAGAGCGCTTCCCTCATCCCCGACAATGTGCGGCGTGATCTCGATCACGAGATCGATCTGGCTTACATCGTCCCGGTAATGGCGGAAGAGGTA
>CAZNRY010000074.1:0-18863 GCA_964575675.1 uncultured bacterium | reverse complement strand
ACCCTGGCCAACGCTGGGAACTTTCCGGATCTCCCCTGAATCCACTCTTGATTCTTGACAGCACAAAGCTCCCGGAACTTGTTCCGGGAGCTTTGTCGCGAACGGTAATGGCGCACGCGCGTGGGCGGACAGCGCCATGCGCGACGACTGTCCCCAAGCTATCCGCACGGGCACGGATTCATCGCCGCGACCAAGGTGAAGCTGGCCCGGAAGTTTCTTCCCGGGGCGCACGATGCCGAGCCCCATTCTCTGTACCATGTCTGTGCGGGATCCCCCGGCAAGCTGTGCTAATCTCCCTCCGGACGGGAGGGGGGGGCATGAGCACTGCGGCCGCATCGAAGGCAGAGGAAGTCCGCTGGGATCTTTCCCATCTCTACCAAGGGCCGGACGATCCGGCCATTCCTCGCGACGAGGAAGAAGTCGATCGTCTCGTCGCCGCCTTCCAATCGTATCGCGGTACGCTGGGCGATCCTGCGGTCGAGGCCGCGCATGTCGAAAAGGTCGTCAGAGATCTCGAGGCGATCCAGTTCCGCATCCACCGCCTCAACGCTTTTGCGAGCCTCTCGGCCGCGGTGAGCCAGGACGACCCAAAGAAGACGTCCCTCATGGCCCGGATGCAGGAGCGACATCGGCGCTGGTCGGCTCAGACCGTCTTCGTGACCCTCGACCTGCGGAGGCTCCCCGTCGCCTCGCTGGACCGCTTGGCGGGTAGCCCCGCGCTCAAGCCCTATCGTCACTTCCTGCGCTACCAGGCCACCCTCGCCCCTCACGCCCTCTCCGAAGCGGAAGAAAAGGTCGTCCTGAAGAAGAACATCGGGGGACGCGACGCCCAAGTTCGCTTCCGCGAGGAGGTTGCGGGCCGGCTCGATTTCGGCGCCCTTCGTGTAGACGGCGAGGAGAAGCCGATGACCTTCGCGTCATTGATCGCGCTTCAGGAAAACTCCGATGCCGATCTCCGCGCGCAGGCTCGCATGCGCCTCAACGAGACCTTCCTCGCACAGCTTCCGGTTTTCGCTTTCCTCTACACGAATGTGGTCAAGGACCACGGGGTCGAAACGGAGCTCCGGGGTTACGGGGAGCCGATCGACGTAGAGAACATCCCCAACGAGATCCCGGGGCAGGTCGTTCGGAATCTCATCGCCGTTGCGCGCAAACACCTTCCGGCGCTTCACGGCTACTACAAGTGGAAGGCGGAGAAGCTCGGCGTCCCCCGCCTCCGGACCTGCGACCTGATGGCCCCGTTCCCGGGAACCGGGGCAGCCGTGGTTCCCTGGCCTGCGTCGCGGGGCCTGGTCACGGAGGCGTTCAGACGCCTGGACCCGTCGCTCGCCGAAGAGGTCGGCCTCTTCTTCGACGAGGGTCGCCTGGACGCGGGCCCCCGGCGGGCCAAGCGGCCCGGCGCGTTCTGCGCTCCGGTCCCCGGGCGCAAGCCGCACGTCTTGCTGAGCTATACCGAGACCTGGGGATCGCTCGTCACCTTGGCGCACGAGCTGGGCCATGGGGTTCACTTCGTCCTGAGCGCATCGGAGCAGAGTTACCTGCAGTCCTTCGGCATGAGCAAGGTGATCGCCGAAACGGCTTCGGAGTTCGGCGAGTGCTTGCTGCGGGATCACGTCCTCGAGACCACCGACGACTTGACCCTGAAGCGCCAGGTCGCCGTGAGCGAGGTCGAGAGGTTCATCAACGTCGTTTTCCGGCAGCTCCTTTTCACGGAGTTCGAGCTTGCCGTCCACGAGAAGGCTGCCAAGCAGCCGCTGACCGCCGACTCGCTGTGCGACCTCTGGGTGGAGTTCGCGCGCGGCCACTACGGACCGGATGTCGAGCTTCTCGAAACGGACCGCGCGGGATGGGCGACCGTCGGCCACTTCGTCTTCAACCCCTTCTATTGCTACAGCTACGCGCTGAGCCAGGTCGTCGTTCTAGCCCTTTACAGGAAGTGGAAGCGCGAGGGGAGGAGCTTCTTGCCGAAGTTTCTCACCCTCTTGCGCGGCGGGTGGAGCGGGAGTCCGGCCGAGCTTCTCGGGCGCGCCGGAATCGACTTTGACGATCCGAATGTTCTGGAGGAAGCCTTCCGCGAGTTCGAGGAGAGGGTCGCGGCCGTGCGGGAGGCGATCGGTTGACGGACTGATTCGGTCGCAAGGAGGCAAGGATGGGCCAGCCCCAGATTCCCTTTGAAGCCTTCCACGAGCGGGCCGAGCGCGCCCGCGAGATGATGGAGTTCCTCAGACTGGACGGCCTTCTCGCTACCCCATCGGTGAATCTCCGTTACTTGATGGGATGCCCGATCCGTCCCAGCGAGCGGTTCCTAGCCCTTCTCTTCCGCAGGGAATCGACGCCCGTCGTGATCGCGCCGCTCCTCGAGAGGGACCGGATCCTGGCGAGCCCGATGAAGTTCGAGTTGATGACCTGGCGGGACGACGAAGACCCGTTCGGTCCGCTCCGCCGCCTGATCGGCGGGGCGATGGGAATCACGATCGGCCTCGAGCCCCGGACGGACTACTCGATCTACCAGAAGCTGGTCCAATCCGTCCCGGAAGCGCACTGGGTGGACGGCTCTGCGCTTTTCGAGAAGCTCCGCCAGGAGAAGGACGAGGAGGAGCTTCGCTGCATGCGCGCCGCGATCGCGATCACGGAAGAGGTTTTTGGCCTGGTAGGGGACCTCGTCCGCCCTGGGATCACCGAAAGGGAGCTCGCTGCAACGCTCGTCCGCGAAATGGACTCGCGCGGCGGGGAGGGATCGCAGGCCCTCGTCCAGTTCGCCGAGGACTCGGCGATCCCTCATGGCGCACCCGGCGGGAGGACCCTGGGTCACGGCGACGCGATCCTGATCGACATGGGAACGAGCGTCTGCGGCTACTATTCGGACCTCACGCGGGCGTTTGCCTACCGCCAGGCAAGCGAGACGATGCGCGCCATCTACGACATCGTGCGCGAGGCGCAGGCTGCGGCGATCGAGGCGGCGCGGCCCGGCGCCCCCGCCGAGGATGTGGATCGAGCCGCCCGCGATGTCATGCAGCGGCACGAATACGGGATCCACTTCACGCATCGTACGGGCCATGGAATCGGGCTCGATGGACACGAGCCGCCCTTCTTGGTGAGGGGAAACCGGGATCCGCTCCGCCCCGGAATGGTGGTCTCGATCGAACCGGGGATCTACCTGGCCCGGAAGATGGGGGTCCGGCTCGAGGATGAGATCCTGGTGACCCACGATGGACGGACGCTCCTTTCCTCCGGTCCGGGCGATCTCCAAGTCATCGGATAGGAAGGGGGCGAGGTTCATGAGACGGCTTGCTCGCACACTCGGTCCTGCGCGCCGGATTCCCGCGCGCTCGATCATCCCAATCGGGGCCGTCGTCGCCGGAGCCTTCTTGGCCTGCGCGCTCCTTGCCGGTGCGGCCATCGCGCTCGAGCCGGGCGACCCTGCCCCAGCCTTCGATCTTCTCTTCCTCGCGGAGGAGGGAGGACTCCGCGCCCCGGAGTGCTTCCTGGAATCTCCGGTCACGGTCCTTCTGATCTGGGATCGCGGGTGTCCCCACTGCCTCGATCTGGCACTCAGCAGTTCCGCCCTCGCCGATTCCATCGAACCGCTCGGCGCGCGCGTGCTGGGAATCGTCCTCGGACCGGACGATCCGGCGGCGATCCGGGACGTGCTCTGGGAGCGAGCGGTCGCCGTCCGCCAGCTCTGGGATCGGGAGAGGAAGACAGCCGGCGCCTACGATCTCGGAATCAAGCACATCGGGATCTTCGTGATCGATCGATCGGGGACGATTCGCGCGTGCTTCGACGACAAGGTTGACGATCTCGTCGCCGCGGTCAGACCGGCCGTTATGGATGTGATTGATGGATCCCGGTCCGCCGGACAACCCCAGCCCCGATCATTTCTACCCAAAAGCGAGAACCCGGTGGCGCGCTCGGGCATCCAGCCGCTAGGGTGGCCGACTCTCCACTTCGACGGAAGAAGCCGGCTCACGACGACCGATCGAGCGCGGCCGGGTGATGTTGGGCTCTACGGCGAGACGATCGAGAACGGTGCCCTGCTGCTCCATCGATGGGATCTTCGTCTGACGTGGGAACTGACCCCGCGGATAGTGATCGAGCCGTGGCTCCGCGTGGGCAACGAGAGCGAGACCGCCCTCACTGAGGGAGCCGAGCAACTCTCGAATCCTCACGGAAGCCTGAGCGTGCGCTACGTCGATCGCTCCGTGTCGGCCACGCTCGGCGCCTATCCCCTTCGGCTTTCGCCGCTCGCCCTGCAGCGCTGGGACCTGGACGACCTTCCTCCGATCGGTGGAGGGGCCGGCGGCGTCTCGTGCGCGTGTGGCGGCGGAGCGCTCGGGCTCCAGCAAAAGAGCCTCGAGATGCTCGGAACGGATTACACCTTCGAGGGCGCGAGTGCGAGCATCCGAACAGACGATTGGCTCGCGCGCGGATGGATCGCGATCCCGCGCCATGAGAACCGCGGGTCGCGCTACCCTTCGGCGGAGAGGGATCAACCCCGCTTTCGACGGATCGTCTACGGAGGGTCGCTCGACTTGGGGCGCGCAGGCGCGGTGGAGAGGACCTTTGGTCTGCCGCAGCCTTTCGGGGTACGGGCCGGCTTTCTTTGGCTCGAGGACGACAAGCGCACGCTCGATCCATCGACCGTCTATCTCCCGTATCTCCCGTCGGAGCGAGACGAGAGGGTCGGATTCGTACTGGCGAGCGCGGGACCGTGGAACGGCATCTCGGCCGACATGGAGTTCGCGGAGTTGCGCTCGAACGATCCATTCGATTCACACGGGCGGGGATTCCGCGGGGGCCTGCGCGGCGAACGCGCAGTTGACCGTCTTGTTTTCTGGGGACGGGCCCACCGGATCCAGATCGATCCCGGCTTCGCGCCCTACTACAGGGCCTTGACATACGAGGAAAACAGAGAAGGATGGAGGAGTTCACTAGGCTTCCGATTGCTTCCATATAGTGGAGCTGCACGGGAATGGTTGGGCCTCACCCTCTACTCGCGGGATGTACGCGAGAGAAGTTCCTCCGCCGGTCAGGGGATCAAGCCGCCCAGGTGGACAACTTACGGTATCTCCGTGTTGGGGCGCCCGCTGCGGGATCTCGTCATCGAGGCGCACTGGGTGGCCGTTCGAGAGAAGCGTCCACTTGCAAGTGGCGGAGATATAAGGACTTCCGGCGCAAGCATCGAGACGTACTGGGACGGCTTGGGGACTTTGCAGCCTTCATTCCGCCTGGAGGCGATCAGGCCCGAGTCCGGAATCCAAGAAGCTGTAACCATTTGGCAAACATACATATCCGTCAGAGCTCTGAAGTAAAATCTACCTTGGCAGAATCGAATTGCCGCAACTCGACGATTATTCTTGCCCCTGACCCGTCGAGTGTCTTAGACTCGTTCCAAGGGCAATGTATCCGTCGGGTTTCCTTGACAGGGTCCGCCTCGCGGCGCCCCTATCCGATTCCCGAGGAGGTATGTCTACGATGAAGCGACTATCAATGATCTCCGGCGTTCTCGTCGTGCTCGGCCTCCTCGTGCCGGCGGGCGCTTGGGCAACCCCCCTCTTTCTAGATGACTGGGGAATCGCCTACCTGCAGTGGACGCCCAACGCGAGCGCACCCGCGAACGTTCAGTACATGGTCGAGGACTACGTCTCGGGTGGCGGCGGATGGCTCGGACCGGGCGACGGCGGGCAGGACTACGACATCGAGGCCATGTACCTCGGTTGGGACGCCACGAATTACTACATCGGGATCGTCACCGGCTTCCCCATCACAGGCAGGACGGATTACAACGGTACATATATGCAGCACTACGATCCGGGCGACATCGCACTCGACGTCACGGGCGACAACGTCTACGACTTCGCCATCGATGTGAGCGCCGGCGGTGTCCTTCGCTCCGGGAATCTGGCGTGGCAGAATCCGGACATCGCGGGTCTGCCCGCGTGGGGCGGAGCCGCCGATCCACTGCGCGTGACCTCCTGGGCGAACAGCAGCCCGATCGACGCGTTCCGTTACGACACCTTTAGCGGACGCTACTCGATCGAGGCGATCATCGACCGCAATGCCTTCGGTCCCGTGAGTTCGGTTTTCGCGCACTGGACGATGGGATGCGGTAACGACCTCGGCGAGATCGCCATCGCGGTCACCCCCGTTCCCGAACCGGCCAGCATCCTCCTCCTTGGGGGCGGTCTCGCCGCCGCGGGCATGCTATTCGGACGAAGGAAGAAGAGCTAGACGCCATAGCGCACCCGTCCATTCGTTTCGGCAAGCCTCCAACAGAGGACCTCGGGGCAATCCCCCGGGGTCCTCAACAGTTTGCCCGCGCCCGATCCGACGGGGTAATCTTTGCCGGTATGGAATCCGTTCGGGCGGCTGCCGCCCCCGGACGCAAGGGGAGGGGAGCATTCGATGACGATGAGGGAAGAGACCGGGGGGCAGCAGTTCACCGAGAAGCGCGTGCCGAGGGCGCTTCGCATGCGGCTCCCTCACTACTACCGGCTGACCGAGAGGCTGCTTCGCTCCGGCAAGCAGGAGATCGCTCCCGAGGAAGTGGCGACGGAGCTGGGAATCTCCACCTCTCAGGTCATGGAGGACGTCGCAACACTGGGTCTCGAACCCGAAGCCAACGGGCATCTGGCCGTCCGCCCTATCAAGGACGTCGCGGAGCATGTCCTCGGTTTGCGCCCCGTGAACATGGCCGTATTGGTGGGAATGGGTCGCCTGGGATCGGCGATCGCCTCTTATGAGGGTTTTGGGCCTTACGGAATGCGGATCGTGGCGGTTTTCGACGCCGATCCGGAGAAGATCGGGAGGTTCGCGGGGGGACTCCGCATCCTGCCGCTCGAGCAGCTCGAGGACGTGCTGAACATCTTCCAGATCCGGCTCGCGGTATTGACCGTACCGCCCGATGACGCGCAGGAGATCGCATCGCGGCTCGTGCGCGCGGGCGTGCAGGCGATCTGGAACTTCGCGCCCGTCAAGCTGGAGGCGCCCGAAGAGGTCGTGGTCCGCAACGAGCACATCGCCGCCGGGCTCGCGCACCTCTGCAACGACCTCCGCGAGGCGAACATCAGGCGCCTTCCGCCCGAGGAGTGATGGCCGGGAACCGAAGCACGACGAGATCCAGATCATCCAGGCGCTAAGCGGGGGATGATGCGGTTCATCGGACGAGCATGAGTTTTCTGCCGTCCACCCCACCGCACCATGAAAGACGGACGAAGTAGATCCCTGGCGCCGCCCGCTTCCCTCGATCATCGAATCCATCCCAAGTGCGGCTGAAGCTCCCCGCCCGCGCGGCTCCCTCGACGAGCGTGCGCACCCGGCGGCCGGCCACATCCTCGATCGTGATCCGCACCGGTCCCGTGCCCGGGGAGATCGCGAAGCGAATCGTCGCCTCCCCCGCGGAGGGATTCGGATCGATCGCCAGAATGCCGGAGCGCGAAGGAAGAGAACTCGACCCGTTCGATCCGGTCTCATCCGTCGGGACCGGGTCGGGATCGGTCCGCGGAGGGGTCGATGGGTGGAGATCGTTCTGGACCGAGGGGGAGCGTACCCATGCCTCATTCGAGAGAGTGGGTTCCGGTCGCCCGCGGGTGTGCGCGCGAACGGCGAAATGGTACTCCGCCCCGGGGCGAAGGCCGAGAATGGTGACGGACACGGGCGATCCCGGAGTCGCGACGACCGGGTTTCCCGCATAGGGCATGGCCGAATCCCACGTGTCCAGGGTGATCGGCGCCATCGCGTAGCGGAGTTCGTAGAAGTCGGCGTCGTTCTCCTCGCCAGCGGGTGTGGTCCAGGTCACCCGGGCATTGCGCCCCGGAGTGATCTCCGCTGCTAGATCCTGGACGGGAAGCCAGAAGGTGAAGCGGCTGTCTCGCGCGGGGACGCCCGACTCCACGCTGTCGTTGGGATTCACCTCCACCATTCCGCGCCGGAAGAAGCGGACATAGAGACTGTCGCCGCGCGAAGGCAACTCGCGTGCGAAGGGACCGAGGGGCGGCCCGAAGTCCCAGTCGAACTCGCGCTGCCAAAGGGGATAGCGTTGGTCGCGGGTGAAAGCGAAGTAGCCGTCTCCCAGCATCGCCGTCCCCAGGCCGAGTCGCATCTGGCGGAGGTTCTCTTCGTCGGACCGATCCTGCTCGGCCCAGACTTGGATGAAGGAGAGATCCCATCCTTTCAGACTGTCCGCGGTCTGCCGGTCGTAGACCGCTTCGGTCCATGCGTAGCCGACGCCCCAGTTTTCCCCTGGGTCCCAGGGCGGGGTGAGTCCGTAGAACCAGTCCCACCAATCCATCCAGCTAGGGTTCGAGGGGCGCATCCAGTTCTCGAGCTTCATCCCGGAGAGGCGCGTGCACCAGGCCGGGCCGATGTACCGGTTGTTCTCGTTCGAGAGGAAGACGAAGTCGGTCGGGAAGGCGGCGTCGAGATCCCTGTAGAAGAGATCGTTCTCTTCCCGCATCAGCACGCTCAGGGGATCATCGGCGCCGGTCGCGCTGCAGGCGCTGTAGACCCCATCGGCCACGCCGTCCCTGTTGGGATCGGCCTGCGCGTAGATCTCCCAGCCATACGATCCGAGGCAGTCGGCCAGGATCTCGAAGATGAACCCGTTGTACGCGGATCGCGAATCCCACGACCATGATTCCTGCGTTTGACGCGAGAAGGCGACACCCGGAAGCGCGACGCGGGCGATCCATTCGGCGGCGCGAAGACCTCGTGAGCTCCCGAAGACGCCGGGCGGGCAGTAACGGGTCCAGTTGAGGACGAAGGAGGAGCCATCGGTGATCGGCCGGCCCGAGGTGTCGCGCAGGTACCAGTCGTTCTTCTGCGCGTAGTGCTGGATCAGGCGCGAGGGGCTCCAGAGCGTGTCGGGTAGCCACCATGGCGTTGCCGCGCTGTCGGGCGGGGTCGCGAACTGCGGGGAGAGACTCCAGAGCAAACGCAGGTCGGCGTTGCGGGCGCGGAGGGACGCGACCACCTCGGGGCGATCGGAGCAGACCAAGACGTCGTACCACGAGAGGGAGTCCTGGGTCGCATCGGGAAGGTGCCCGATCGCCGAGGAGTAGACGAGGAGCTTCGGATAGCTCTGCCCCCGATCCCTTCCCCGGGAAGGGGTCGAAAGGAAGATGGCGATGAGGCCGGCGAGGAGGATTGCGGGGCGAAGTTGGCCGGCGAGGAGGACCGGACCGCGGGATATCGATCGGTTCATGGCGCCGCTCCGTTGGTTGCGTTCCTTCGATGTCGTTGCTTCGGATCTGTGCGGCGCAGACCCGCGGATCAGCCCCCACGCAGGATTGTAGGTCGAATGATGGGAATGGAGAACGAATCCATTCACCGCGAACATTCCTGGGGATGCAGGGCGGCCGCAAATCCTCAGAACCGCCGGGTTATTTGGGCAGTTCCATGTCGCGATCGCCGGGGGAGCGGGGTACTGTTTTCAACCGGCGGCGCGGGCTTGTTCGGTGAATCACAAGGGAGGCGCCCATTCACCGCGTGGCCTGGGCTTAGAGGAACAGGAGACAGGTCACTGCATCTTCCCGATGATCTCCCCGAGCCTCGCGATCTCCTCGCCGTAGATCGCCCAGTTGCCCTCGCGCTGGGCCTTGATCGCCCGCTCGTAGTGCTCCCGCGCGCGGGCTGCCAGGCCGCCGTCCGCCGCCGGCTGCCGGGTCGCGGTCGCCGCGCTCGCCTCACCCGCCGCCGCGGTCTGGGTTGCACCTGCCCCCTCGCCGAAGATCCTTGCGAGCGCGCGCTCCAGCGTCTCCTCCATCGCGATCTTGTTCTCGTAGGCCACGATTACCCGCTTGAGCTCCGGGATCTTGCCGGTCTCGGCGCGCAGGTAGAGCGGCTGCACGTAGATCAGCGAGTTCTCGACCGGGATCACGAGCAGCGTCCCCTGGATGACCTTCGACCCGCGCTGGTCCCAGAGCGAGACCTGCCGCGAGATCTCGGTGTCCTGGTTGATCCGCGCCACGATCTGCTTCGGGCCGTAGACGAGCCGGTCTTTCGGGAAGCGGTAGACGACCATCTTCCCGTAGTGCTCCCCGTCGCTGCGCGCCGCCATCCAGGCCGAGAGGTTGTCCTTGTTCTTTGGGTTGAAGGGGATCATCAGGATGAACTCCTCCTTCCGCTCCCCCGGCAGCTTCATGATCGTGTAGTAGGACTCCATCTCCGCGCGCTGGCCCTCAGCGCCCATGACGGGGATCTCCCACTGGTCCTCGCGGTTGTAGAAGCTCTGCGGGTCCTCCATGTGGTAGGTCGAGTAGACAGCCGTCTGTACGCCGAAGATGTCGAGCGGGTAGCGGATGTGCCGGCGCAGGTCCGCGGGCATCTCCGCGATGGGGCGCAGTACGCCCGGGAAGACCTTCGCGATGGTCTGCGCGATCGGGTCCGCGGGGTCGGCGAGGTAGAACTTCAGGCTCCCGTCGTAGGCGTCGACGGTGATCTTCACCGAGTTTCTGATGTAGTTGACGCCGTCGCCGACCGGCTGCGAGTAGGGGTAGCGATTGCTCACCGTGTAGGCGTCGTACATCCAGACCAGGCGCCCGTCGTCCGCAACCACCATGTGCGGGTCGCTGTCAAGTCGCAGGAACGGGAAGACCCTCCCGACCCGCTCGGCGATGTTCCGGTGATAGAGGACCCGACTCCGGGCGGTGATGTCGTTCGAGAGCAGCAGCTTCATCGAGCCGAAGTGCGCCGAGAACGCCAGCCGCTTCGGGAGCGAGTTGATCCGGACCCCGCCGGCCCCGGCGTACTCTGTGAAGACGTTCTCCTCGCCCGCGGGGTAGTCGAACTCCTTCGACTTCGTGTTGACGATGACGTGGCTGCTCGAGAGCTTCCCGTAGTAGATCTCGGGCCGGGTGATCCGGATCTCCGCGGCGGTGGAGACCGGCGGGATGTCCTTCACGAGCAGCACCGGCAGCCCCTCCGGCGTCACCTGGGTGACGGGCCCCAGCGTCACCCCGTAGCCGTGGGTGAAGGTCAGCGTCTCGTTGATCCAGTTTTTCGTCGGGATGCTGGCGCTCGAGAGCTCGCGCGGGGAGAGCATGGTCTGCCGGTACTCGCCGTTAACCACGTAGCGGTCGTTGCTCACCGTGGTGAAGTCGTAATAGGTGCGGATCTCCTGCACCTGGCTGAACGTGTCTAGCAGCGGCCGGTGATCCCAGAGACGGATGTTCCTGATGGTTGCGCCATTTCTTTCCACTTCCTCCCGGCCCAGGACGGACTGTCCCGAGATGCTGCGCTCCTCGACGGCGTCCAGGCCGAAGCCCTTCCGGGTCGCAGCGATGTTCCGGTGGATATAAGGCGTCTCCTTGACCAGTTCGTTGGGCGCCACAACGAACTTGTGCAGGAGCGCCGGGTAGATGGAGTCGCCGACCACCGCGACGACGAGGTAGGCGCCGATCCCCACGACGACGAGCAGGTTACGCCGCACGAAGATGTTCGCCAGGATCAGGGCCGCCGCGATGACGGCGAGCGCGATCTGCGGATTCATCAGGGGCAGGCGCGCGTTGACGTCGATGTAGGTCGCGCCGGCGACGAGCCCTCGCGTCGAGAAGAGGACTGCGTGCATGCTGACGAAGGTTTTGAACGCCAGCACGAGAAAGAGCAGGCTGCCGAGGACGGCGAGGTGCACCGAGGCGGGCCGCTCCGCGGTGATTCCCCGGCCGGTGAGGAGCAGCGACCCCTTGAGGAAATACATGACCGCCGCCGCAAGCAGAGCGAGGCCGAGCGCCAGCAGCAGGGCCGAACCGACAATTTCAAGTACCGGCAGGGAAAAGACATAGAACGAGATGTCCCGGCCGAAGACCGGGTCGGCGGACCCGAACGGCGTGGCGTGGGCCTGGAAGAGGAACTTGCGCCAGTTGTTGGCGAACAGGGATCCGACGACGAACGCCGCCAGCGCCGGCGCCACGAGGGCGAGCCGGTCGATGTGCCTCGGCGCGTCCAGTTGCAGGGCAGCCTCGTTCTGGAAGGAGACGGTGAGGCCGCGTCCCCGGGTGGCGCGAACCATCGCCAGGTGGCTGGCATAGACAATGAGAAAGCCGAGCAGACCGCCCGTCAGCGACCAGAAGGCCTGCGCCTTGAAACTTGTGACGAAGACCCGCGCGAGGTCGATGCTCTCGAACCAGAGCCAGTCGACGTAGAACGACACCAGCTGCGGCACGAGGATGAATGCCAGGACCCCTGCGACCACGAGCATAGGGCCGACTCCAGGGCTTTTCGCGCGTGTCATAACCTTCCTTTCCGGCTGCGGTGCCTGAGCCGGAAGCCCGGCCGATCGGGGGCGATTATCGGGGCGGGTCCCCGGGGTGTCAATGGCGGTCCGCTCGACTGCGGCTGCGGACTGCGAAGAAACCACGTCTTCGACAGACCGCTCGGGTCCTTAGAGCCTTCAGAAGGCGAGGCCTGGGCACGAGCGGCAGTGTCCCGTCGGTCGGAACGGGTGGACGCATGGTGCAAATGAAGGTAGCCCGCCGCGCCGTGGCCTCCAAGCCAACTTTGTAAGACCGTTGTAAGAGGCCTCGCGGAGAGTCCGCGTGTCGGGCGGGAAGTGCGGTGGGACATAAGGGCAGGGGCAAGGGAGGTTCAGAGCCGCGGCAACCGCCATGAGGAGGAGACGATGCGAAGAGAATCCCGAAATCAGGTCGAGGGCCAGGATTTACCGGATAACAGAGACACCCTCACAGAGGCAGGCGCAGACATCAACCTCGGCAGCGAATCCGGGTTGCGCCCGTCCTTGAGCACGAGGTGGACCCCCCTGGCACATGCCGTTGCGCTCCTGTTCCTTGTGCTTCGCATGTTCTTACCGACCGCAGCCCTTGCGGATGAAGTGACCGGGGACTTCAAGATCGTCACTGACACGAAGTCCGATTTCAAGGCGATCGGCTCCTTACAGAGCACCGACACCGATTTGCCGCCCAACGGGATCCAGATCGCAACGGACGTGATCTCCGGGGACTTCTGGGATTTCGTGATCTGGAACCGGGTGACCGACTGGCGGTTCGGAACGATACCCCCCACCTCCGACAACGGGGCGGACAACGCCACGGTCTCGATCCATGGGTTGCACAAAGACGGGCCGCATCCCCCTCCCGATGGCGTTGAAGACATCGACCCGAACGATCTCCCGCCGATTACGTCGACGGCCCACGACATCACCTTCGGCCGCGATGCGATGCTCTCCCGGGCCGACAGGAAGAAGCATCCGGTCGTGGGCGGGAAGTTCCACTGGGACCACTACGCCGTGCGCCACAAGGCGACCCCGATGCAGGGGCCGCCCCACCTGCTCACCGGGCCGGCGGAGGTCGTCGCGAAGCACGGTGAGCAGGGGGAGGTCACGCTCCCGGCCGGCATAACGGTCGGCTCCAGCATGAACTCCGGGACGACCGTCGCCTATGACGCCGCGTCCGGTAGATTGAGCTTCTCATTGGGCGCGACCGACATCGTCAACGCGAGCGGGAGCCTCGCCGCAGGCGTCGACAGCACTTACCAGAGCGATCCCGTCGTGGGCGCGCCGCTCGTACTGCCGGACTTGTATTACCAGGGGGTCGATTCGACGGGGCAATACGTCTTCACGGGCGGCGGCATCGAGTTGTTCGCGCCGAACCAGGAGCGCCGCTTCGAGGGGGCGTTCGCCGAGTACCGCATCAGCAGCACGACCGGTCCGGACACGCTCGAGAGCTTCGCCTTGCTCGACAGCCTGACCATCCTCGACGCCGGCGACTGCCCGTCGGCATTCCTGAGGGACTTCGTCGCCGTCCACATGATCGGCGATGCGATCCCGCGCGAGGAATGGCTCGCGCTCGAGGGGATCGGCTTCACGTTCGTGACGCCCGTCGAGCTCTGGCAGGTCACGCAGGGGTTCACGCAGTCGATATCCGGGATGCAGGCGACAGTCGCCGTCTGCGGCAACGCCAGCGTCGGCAATCCGAGCAGCGTGGCGTCGCCCCATGTCGGCAACGGAGCCGTCCACCTCGTCGCGGTCGTGCCGAACCCATTCCGCACGGGCGCGGACGTCCGGTACGAACTGCCGTCGGCGTCGCCGGTGCGCATCGACGTTTTCAACGCCGCCGGCCAGCGGGTGCGCACGCTCGTGGATCTCGGGTCGCAGCCCGCCGGCAAGCACTCGGTGGTCTGGGACGGCACCGATGAGCGCGGCGAGAAGGCGCCGCCGGGCGTCTACTTCTCGCGACTCTCCACGGGCTCGATCACGCAAAGAGCGCGCATGGTGCTCGTGCGGTAGTATGGAACGACGCTGAGTCAAGTCACTGATTCAGTGGGGCGATCTTCTTTCTACCAAGAGAGGGGATCGCCCCTTCGTATCTGTTGAGGAAAGCAAGGAAGGCCGGGCGCTTCGACGACGAGTCACACTGATATCAGAGGGTTACTCCTCTCGTTTGCGAAAACGCCATCCGACGGTCGGAGACCGGATTCGCCGTCCCGGTGGCGTCCGGTTGAGAGAGCGTTAACCGGAAGGGTGTAGGTTCGTGTTCGCTCTGGGGATCCCATTCTCAATTCCAGTCAAAACCATCTAGCGTGGTGCGAGGTCGCGCACGCGAACATCGCCATCGATATCGTTGGGGCCGATGTGCTGGTGGAGCAGTGCGACTTTCACAATACTCTGGACAAAGTTGTCGATTTCTCGTTCGCGAACGGAGTGGTTCGCGGCTGCCGGCTTCACGATAACCACCGGCGCACGATTGTCATGACGCTCTCCTCCTCGCCGCTGATCGAGAACTGCTGGATGGAGAACAACAACATCGACAACAGCTCGCCATACCCGTACATCAACATCGGGCTTCAGGGAGTGAACTCACCGACGATCCGCGGCTGCACGATTCTCGGGAGCGGTCACCACATGAGCGGCGGGATCTCGATCTGGAACGCCGGGAGTGGCGTGATCGAGGGGAGTCAGATTGAGGGATGCGGCTATGGGATCCTCTGCTACCAGACGGCGGCGAGCCCCACGATCCGCAACAACACGCTCGTCGCGAACAACATCCATCCCGACACGATGAACTGGGGGTTCGGGGTCGCCTGCAACGGGAACCACGGCGCAGGAGGTGGAGGACGCGATTTGGCACCAGGTCGACGATCCAGCGCTCGGGCTCGTGGACTACTCACAGTGGTTGACGGTGAATGCGGTCGAGGAGGAGGAAGACGGGGTGCCTGCCGGTCGAGGTCTCGCCCTGTCCTCGGTGCAGGTGCACCCCAATCCCGTCGCTCCACGGGGTTCGATCGTGTTCACACTCGCACTCCCGGGTGCGGTGGGGGTGGTCGTGCTGGATGTGACCGGGCGCGTCGTGTGTGAGCTTCCGGTCGGAGCGCGGTCCGCCGGCTCTCACACCCTTGAGTGGGACGGCACCGATGGCGTGGGGCGGCCGCTGCCGAGCGGCGTGTACGTCTGTCGGGTCACTGTGGGGGGGAAATCGGTCGCGACGAGATTCGTGCTGCTGCAATAGCACGAGTGTCGTCCCGTCGCCCGCCTCCGCTGTCCCTTTTATGAACCCTCGTCCGTGTTGGCTCGTTTGCAGCTTGCGTCGGTGCCCGCTAGGCTCCACGGCATCCTTCCAGTCATGCACCGGACCCTGGATGTGGAACCACAGATCACCCCACTCGGGCGCGAAGGCGGAAACGCCGGACACAGCCAAGGGTCCCGTCGACCGATGAACTGCCAGCCCGTAGCCCGACCGAACTGGTCGACCGCCAACTTCAATCACATCAAGCCAGACGGGGTTTTCGGGACCCACTGGTGAACAGCGACCCCGACAGAGTCTGCCACGTTCCCCGATCGACTCAACTTTGTCCAGTGCTCCCGGAACTTCTGTCGCCGCCATGCGATGACCGTCTCGGGCTGCACGAAAACCAGCACTTCGCGCCACCGCAACCAGTGGCGGGAGAGCCACGCCCATAGGATTCGGTCGGCTGATCGAATGGCCGGGCGTGCGTCAGTGCGTTGGTACATGGCCAGTTGGCGCCGGAGGGCGAGGATCTCGATCTGCATCGCGACACGAGACCCGACCCTGTCGCGGAGGAATGAACCCAGGATGATTTCGCTCGACGCGCGGGAGCACAGCTGGTATGATTCCCCCGCTACGGAAGGAGCAGCCCACGGCATCTAGACAGGCTGCCCGGTGGACTGCCCTTCCTGGTAGTGCTGCACAGGAGGGGGGATGATGAAAACCAAGTTACTGTTGATCTGCTCGATGGTGATGTTTTGCGTACTGACCCTTCCGGGGACCGCCTCGGCAGACTGGTCCGAGAACTTCGACTCGTATGCCCTAGGAAGCGGGCTTCACGGCCAGGGCGGCTGGCATGGCTGGGACGGCAGTTCCGCCTACAATGCCTACGTGACCGATCTCTACTCTCACAGCGCGCCGCACTCTGCCGCCGTCTCGGGGGCCACGGACATCGTCCAGGAGTTCCAGAACTACACGGCGGGAGTATGGCTGTTCACGACCTGGCAGTACATTCCCACAGGCTTCAGCGGCATCAGCTACTTTATTCTGCTGAACACGTACAACGACTTCGGTCCCTACAACTGGTCCACTCAGGTCTCGTTCAACGCCATCACCGGCATGGTCTTCTCTGAGCCCCAGAGCGCCTCACTGCCGCTCATCAGGGGGCAGTGGGTTGAGATCCGGGTCGTGATCGACCTGGACCAGAACCTGCAGACCTGCTTCTACGGCGGTCAGATGCTCTATCAGAAGAGCTGGACGGAAGGGATGAGCGGTGGCGGTGCGCTGAACATTGGCGCCCTTGACCTGTACGCGAACAGCGCAAGCCCGATCTACTACGACGATCTCTCGCTCCGACAGGACATCCCGACCGCAACGGAGACACTGACGTGGGGGAGGCTCAAGCAGAGCTTCCGTTGATCGTCTCTCTCTGAGTGCCGTGCGAGGTCGTCCCTGCGCACGGCTTGTCCTACTCTCGGCGCCCCGAGCCCATCAAAGCCGGGGCGCCGGTCCATGTGGCCGTCCCGCGCTGCACGTGCAGGGTTGCCCCTTTCATAAGCCCCGTCCACCTTGCTGGATTTGCAGTTAGCGTGGCGGCTCGGTAGGCTCGCAGCCATGCTTTTCATGATCCTCCGCACGCTGGTCCAGGCTTTGCGGTCTCAGTGCGCGTTGGCCTTCGAGATCTTGGCTTGCGTCACCAACTCTCGGTCTGCAGCCGCACAGCCCGCGAGGACCTCTTTCGAGGAGAGCAGACCTGCCTCGGACCCACTGGCGGAGACCCCGCTGTCACCATCGTGTCGGTCGGTGAAGGCGGAGTGGTCGGCTGTTAACCGGAAGGGTGTAGGTTCGTACTCGCCCCGGGGAGCCAGAAACGCAGCGTACGAACTACACGTGCCCTGAGTGGTGAACGGAGCCCTGGTGGTGAGAGCCATTGGGGCTCGTTCTATGTGCGGAAATGCGAGCGTGTTGCGAGGGTGAATTCTCGAAGGGAATTCTCTGTTCGTACCTCGTTGCGTCTGGTGCCCGAGTGTGACCCTCTCGAACCGCGCCTGATGGCCCAGGACTCTCTGTGACTCTGTCCAAACAGAGAATCCGTTTAACAGGCGTGGAACAACCGGGGTCCCAAGTGAGACGGTTTTCGAACTCGTTCTCAGGGACTCGGCGCAACTGCAGGCGTGACAACCCGGACGGGATTTCTAGGAGGCACAGCCTTCTCCTTGGTGATTTGTTTCACCTGGAGCTGCCACTTCTTCTTTGCCGTCTCAACCCGCCAAGAACCCGACCTGACACAGAACTCAGTACATCACCGTCAAACATCCTTTTGTTGGCGGCACCTGACGTTTCTGATATAATCTCCGCCATCGAACAGATGGGTGGTCCGGGACACTGAGGATTCTCAACAACCAGCCGTGAACCCATGGCGAGCCACCGATCCCCGGAGGTCAATCCTGAGGAGGCTAAGATGAACGGATCCAACCAACATACTCATGCGCTCGTTTCACGGCCCGGGTTGACTTTTCAGACCGCCCTGGTCTTGTGCGCCCTGGCATTCGCCGGCGCGACGATTTTCGCTCCAGGTCTGGCCACGGCCGAGAATGTCTCACGAGACGTCGGGCGGACGGAGGCTTGGTGGACCGAGACACAGGCCGAAACCTCGGGCGGGCCCTTCGATCTCCAACCCTTGGGGGACCTCGCCGCGGAAAAGCAGGCGGAGCCGAGCTCGCCGAGGGTTGTCGGGTGTCCCATGACCGTCCTGCCGAACAACAACTCGACCTCCACGAACATGCGGGCGCCCCAGATCCGTTTCCGCTACGGCCGCTCGGTCTATCTGATCACCGCCGCCGAGATGGCGGCCGCTGGATTCACTGGCGGAGCATCGCCGACGGCCATCGGCTGGAGCTATCAGACCGCGCCGGGGCTCGTCGGAACCGGAAACCTGATCGTGTACATGGAGAACACGTCAGATGTGACCAACAACAAGAGCACCTCCTGGGCCACCGCGATCTCCACCATGACGATCGTGCACAACGCCGCCACCACGCTGCCGAACGTAGCCGGCCCATTCGACATCACCCTCGCGGGCGCGCCGCCGGTCACGTATACGGGCGGGTCGCTCTACATCGCGTTCGACTGGCAGTTTCCGACCGGGACACTCTCGACGACCGTGGTCGTTTGGTGTAACAACACCCTGGTCGGCGGCCTGAAGGGAGCGCAGAGCAGCACCGCGCCTCCGACGACAATTGCCGCCAGCGACTTCCGCCCGGAAACGCGCCTGACGCCGGCCGTGGCGATCATCAACAATGATGCAAGCGTCGACTACGTCGTCGCGATGGGTTCCTTGCCGCTCGGCCTGGTGGGATCGCAGACGATTCAAGCGGTGATAACGAACAGGGGCGCCAACCCACTAGC
>CAZNRY010000073.1:0-19083 GCA_964575675.1 uncultured bacterium | reverse complement strand
TGTTCCGGGGGCGCCGGACCTCGCGGCGCGCGGGCTCGCTTCTCAGCCGAAGTCATACCGGTCTAGAGGCTGACGTCCGAGCTCGCGGGCTAGGGGTTCCCGTGCGGAGGGGGACCATGCTCGTCCCGTCTGCCCGGCGCCTTGATCCCGGGCGGGAGCATCTGAGAAACACGCGTCTGAAGGTGGGCCGCGCGCAGAGATTCGAGCATCTCCTCGCGCCGGTCATAGAGCCGCTTTGGACGCCGCGGCGGCACGGACTCGAGCACGTAGCTCGTGAGCAGAGGCAGTGCGATCGTAGAATCGCAGTAGACGACGACGGCATCCGGCAGCTTGTTCGGATCGATCTTCCCCCACGAAACTGCCTCGCTTGGCGTCGCCCCCGAGAGCCCTCCCGTGTCGGGGCGCGCATCGGTCACCTGCAGGAAGAAGTCGTGCCCGCTGTCGGAGATCGCCAAGACCTCCTGAATGTGAGGCTCGGTCTGCAGCACGAAATTCTTCGGCGAACCGCCTCCGAGTATCCAGACGCCGCTCGTCCCCCTTCGTTTGGCGTCGTACACGATCGCCGCGGTCTCGTTGACGTCGAGGTTGGGGTCCAAGACGAGACGATTGCCCGCAAGGGCGGTGGCCGCGATGTTCATGCCGATCGATGAATCGCCCGGAGAGCTCGTGTAGACGGGGACCCCGCAATCATGGGCCACCGCGATCAGACAACTCTCGGTGAGTCCCAAGACCCGCTCGCGATCCCTCACGTACTTGCCCACGAGGTAATGGAATTCGGCCGATGACATCGACTTCTGGAAGGCCGGGCCCGAAACGACCTCGCGGTAGAAGCGATCGGTGGAGAGGAGGACGTCATAGTCGAAGAGGATGTCGTAGATCCTCACGATCCCCTGACTCCGAAGGAGGGTGTCATCGAGGAAGGGAGTTCCTTGATGGAGTGACAACCCGAGACCGAAATGCGTATCGTGATAGAGGTTCGCGCCGGTGGTGACGATCCAGTCGATGTGGCCGGCTCGGAGAAGAGGGGCGAGGCAAGAGATGCCCAGGCCGGCGGGGGTGAGGGCGCCCGAGAGGGCTAGTCCCACGGTTCCCTGCTCGGCCAACATCTTCTCTGCCAGCAACCGGCACCCCGCGCGCATTCTCCCAGCGTTGTATGCCAGGAAGGTGCGGCGGATCAAGTCGCTGACGGACATCCCCGGGTGGATCGGTTCGGGGGCTATTTTCGGTCCCTTCAAGTAGGGGCTTTGCTCCGGCATCTGGGCCTCCTCGCGGTTCCTCCTCCACGCTTGCAGGAGTGTAAGGACACTGGGGGCGAGGGGCAACGATGTCCGGTCGCGCAGGAGGGGAGGCTGCGGTGGGACAATCCATGGATCCACGCGCTCAGAAACCGGCTCAAGCGACCCCGATCTTCCGCTTGGCGAAGCGCGGTCCCTCGATCCGCGTCATCCGTTCCCTCGTTCCGATTCTGAGGGAGGGAGGGGCAGTGCTCCTGCCGACCGACACCATTTACGGCTTCTCCGCGCGATTCGATTCCCTCGAAGCGCGCCGCCGGATCAAGGACCTGAAGGGGTCCGAGAGCGCTTCCCCGATGCTCTCCCTTGTCTCCGGGCCGGAGATGGTTTTCCGTTACGCAGAACCTCCCCATGGAGCGTCCTACGATCTTTTGCTCGAGCACTGGCCGGGCCCCCTGACCGCCGTTCTGCGGGCCCGTCCTCACGTCCCGCCCGAGTTCTGCGGGCCGGGGGACACTCTGTCCTTCCGGTGGCCGGTCTCGCCCTTTCTGCAGGCACTTCTCGGGGCGCTCGGCGTGCCCCTATTCTCGACCTCGGCGAATCGGGCGGGTGAGCCGACCGCCCACCGATTCGAACCCCTTTCCCGTGCGTTCGGGGCGTCGCTCGACGCCCTGGTCGACGGCGGGGAGCTCAATGGACAGGCTTCGACCGTTGTCGATCTGACGGGGAGCGATCCCGTTGTCCTCCGGTCGGGAGCACTGAACCTCTAGATCAACTTGACCTGGAATCCGGCAACTCTAGGAAACGCTTGACGCTACGCCGGAACGATTCATAGAATCGCGGAGGAATTGGTCTGTTGGGCGGTGCGGGGTCCCCTGAGCGCCACAAGACTCTGTCCTCACTACCTGATCGAGGAGCAAGGGAATGATCCGGGTGCTTCTGGTCTGTACCGGAAACGTCTGCCGCAGCCCCATGGCCGAGGGAGTGCTCCGCAAGATGCTGCGCGACAATGACCAACACGGAGAGGTGGTGGTCGAGTCGGCGGGGACCTTCGCGGCCGAGGGGGCTGCGGCCTCCTCCGACGCCGTTGAGGTCACAGCCGCCTCGGGAGTCGATCTTCGGGGACACGTCGCCCGAGCCCTCGCGGCCAGGCTCGTGGGGCGAGCCGATCTGATCCTCACGATGGAGCCGGAACACGGCGACCGTCTGCTGAGTTCGTTCCCGGACGCGGCCGAGAAGACCCACCTGATCACCACGTTTGGCGATCCCTCGGGAGATCCGCTTGGAATCCCGGATCCGATCGGCCGCGGGCGTGAGGTCTACAAGAGGACCCTTCGTTCGATCGAGGCGAGTCTTCGGGCCGCCCTTCCGAAGATAGGCGCAATGGTTGGCAGGGGAGAGATTGACGGGTGATTCGATCCCAAGAAGGGCGAGTCGTCGGGAGGAGCGAACCATGAACGAGAAGCTGGCGGAGAAGGTTTGGGTCAATGGCGAGCTGGTCGCCTGGGGGGATGCGAGGATCCACATCTCCTCGCATGTCATCCACTATGGTTCGAGCGTCTTCGAGGGGATCCGGAGCTATGACACGCCCAAGGGGCCGAGGATCTTCCGGCTGCAGGATCACATGCGGCGTCTCTTCGATTCGGCGCGAATCTACCGGATGGAGATTCCGTATACGTTGGAAGCCCTCGTGAATGCGGCGGTCGAGACGATCCGGGTGAACGGGTTTACCGAGTGCTACATCCGGCCCGTCGTCTATCGCGGACCGGGCGGGTTGGGGGTCAACCCCCTGAAGAACAAGACCGAGGCCGCGATCCTTGTTTGGAAGTGGGGCGAGTACCTCGGCCCAGATGCGCTCGAGAAGGGTATCGACGTCTGTGTTTCCTCCTGGAACCGGCAGGGCGCGAACACGTTCCCGCCGATCGCGAAGTGCGGTTCGAACTACATGAACAGCCAGCTGATCAAGATGGAGGCGATCCTGAACGGCTACGTCGAGGGGATCGCCTTGGCATCGGACGGCTGTGTGAGCGAGGGAAGCGGCGAGAACTTCTTCTGCGTTCGCGACGGTGTGATCTACACGCCCCCCCTGAGCTCGAGCATTCTTCTCGGAATCACGCGCGACACGGTGATTCGCTTGGCGCGCAAGAGCGGCCTCGAAATGCTCGAACAGAGGATCCCTCGCGGGATGCTCTACATCGCCGACGAGGCATTCTTCACGGGAACCGCCGCGGAGATCACCCCGATTCGATCGATCGATCGGATCCCAATCGGGACCGGGGAGCCGGGACCCATCACGAAGAGGCTTCAGAATCTGTTCTTTGGCTTGATCCGCGGCGACCTGCGGGACGAACACGGCTGGCTGAGCGAGTTGAAGTAGGAAGGGGGAGGCGATGCGATTCTTGCCCGGAATCGATCCGGAGGTGGCGGCGGCGGTCCAAGGGGAGCTCACGAGGCAGCGGGACACGCTCGAGATGATCGCCTCCGAGAACTTCACCCACCCGGCCATCCTCGAGGCGGTCGGATCGTGTCTGACGAACAAGTACGCGGAGGGATACCCGGGGAAGCGCTACTACGGCGGCTGCGAGCTCGTCGATCAGGTCGAGACCCTGGCGATCGAGCGGGCGAAGCAGCTTTTCGGAGCCGACCACGCGAACGTGCAGCCGCACAGCGGCAGCTCGGCCAATCTCTCGGCCTACTTCGCCCTCCTGGAGCCTGGCGACACGATCCTCGGCATGAATCTCTCGCACGGCGGGCACCTGACGCACGGACACCCGGTAAACTTCTCGGGACGTTTCTTCAAGGTTGTGGCATACGGCGTCGATCCCGGGACGAAGATGATCGACTACGACGCGTTGGCCGCCATCGCGCGCGAGCAGAAGCCGAAGCTGATCGTTGCCGGAGCGAGCGCCTACTCCCGGATCCTGGATTTCCCGCGGTTCCGGCAAATCGCTGACGAGATCGGCGCCCTTCTGATGGTCGACATGGCCCACATTGCGGGCCTGGTCGCGGCCGGGGTTCATCCGAGCCCGGTTCCGTACGCCCACGTGGTGACCTCGACGACGCACAAGACGCTTCGGGGGCCGCGTTCGGGCTTTATTCTCTGCCCCGAACCGCAGGCGGTCGCGATCGACAAGACCTGTTTCCCTGGGATGCAGGGTGGGCCTCTGATGCACGTGATCGCAGCCAAGGCGGTCTGCTTCCGCCTGGCGATGGCTGAGGAGTTCAAGGCCTATCAGCGGCAGGTCGTCGCGAACGCGAAACGCCTGGCCGCTAAACTGATGGAGCTCGGCTTCGATGTCGTGAGCGGCGGCACCGACACGCACCTCTTCCTGCTCGATCTCTCGAGCCGCGAAATCACCGGGAAGAAGGCCGAGCGGTGGATGGAAGCCGCGGGGATCACGGTCAACAAGAACACGGTCCCATTCGACAAGGAGAAGCCGTTCACGACGAGCGGGGTCAGGATCGGAACCCCCGCCCTCACCACGCGCGGGATGAAAGAGCAGGAGATGGATCATATCGGTGGGCTGATCGGTGAGGTTCTTGCGTCGAAGGGGGACGAGGAAACCGTCCGCCGGGTCCGCGACCGCGCCCGCGATCTGGCCGCCGCCTTCCCCCTCTACCCGGAGCTCTGACGGAGGGACAGACGATGAGCGAGGACTGTCTTTTCTGCAAGATCGCTCGGGGGGAGATCCCGAGCAGGCGCCAGTATGAGGACGAGCGGTTCTTCGCCTTTCACGACATCTCGCCGCAAGCGCCCGTCCACCTCCTGGTCATTCCAAAGGAGCACATTCCGACCCTGGACGACGTGGAGGAGCGGCACGCCGATCTCCTGGGGGGGCTCATGATCCTGATCCCTCGCCTGGCGCGGGACCTCGAGATCTCGGAGAATGGCTATCGGATCGTGACGAATTGCCGCGAGGGGGCTGGTCAGAGCGTGTTTCACGTCCACTTCCACCTGCTCGGGGGGCGCCCGATGCGGTGGCCCCCGGGCTAGCCCGCCCGGGAACCTCGGCCGCCGAGAAGGGTAGAATCGATCTGTTTGGAGGAGGAATCGTGCATCCGGATATCAGGCAGATTCAGGAAATGGTCGAACGCGAGTCCGAGGTCATTCGGAGGATACGGCTAGAGGTGGGGGCGGTCATCGTCGGCCAGGACGCCCTGGTTCTGCGCCTCATGATTGGGCTCCTCGCCGACGGGCACCTCCTCCTCGAGGGGGTTCCCGGGCTGGCGAAGACCCTCGCCGTGAAGACTCTTGCGGGAACTCTGAGCGCCAAGTTTTCGCGGCTTCAGTTCACGCCGGACCTTCTACCGGCGGACCTGATCGGGACGCTCATCTACAATCCCAAAACCGCCGAGTTCAGCACGCGAAAGGGGCCGATTTTCGCGAATGTGGTGCTCGCCGATGAGATCAATCGAGCCCCGGCCAAGGTTCAGAGCGCGCTTCTCGAGGCGATGCAGGAACGGCAGGTCACGATCGGAGATTCGAGCCACGCGCTGCCCGAGCTCTTCCTGGTCCTTGCGACCCAGAATCCGATCGAGCAGGAGGGAACCTACCCGCTCCCGGAGGCGCAGCTCGACCGGTTCCTTCTGAAGATCAAGGTCGACTATCCATCCAGGGTGGAGGAGAAGGAGATCCTCGAGAGGATGACGGGCGCCCCCTTGCCGGCGACGCGGGCGGTCGCATCGCCTGCGGAGATCCTGCGCGCCCGCTCCGCCGTCCGGATGGTCTACGTCGATGAGAAGATCAAGGAATACGTCCTCGACATCGTCGCCGCCACGCGCCGTCCCAAGGAGTTTGGTCTCGAGATCGGATCCTGGATCTCGTATGGGGCCAGCCCGCGCGCGACCCTCTACCTCACGGCGGCGGCCAAGGCCCACGCCTTCATCAGCGGTCGGGGATACGTGACGCCCGACGACATCAAGGCGCTGGCTCTCGACGTCTTGAGGCACAGGATCCTGACGACCTACGAGGCCGAAGCGCGCGAGATCACGGCGGAGCAGCTCGCGACGCAGATCCTGGAGGCGGTTCCGGTCCCATGAGGGATGCCGTGCCATCGCGGGAGGAGGCGCAGGAAGTCGCGCTCGACATCCTCCGCAGCGTACGCAGGATCGAGGTCAAGAGCCGGCGCCTCGTCCAAGAGCTCTTCTCGGGTTCCTATCACACGGTCTTCAAGGGCCGCGGAATCGAGTTTTCCGAGGTGAGGGAATACGTGCCGGGCGATGACGTGCGCTCGATCGACTGGAACGTCACCGCGCGGATGGATCGTCCGTTCGTCAAGCAGTTCCACGAGGAACGGGAGCGAACAGTCGTCTTCGCCGTGGACCGGTCGGGCTCGACCCGATTCGGCTCCGGCTCGAGGAGCCTCGGCTGGGTCGCGGCCGAAACGACCGCCCTCCTCGCGTTTTCCGCCGCGGTCAATCAAGACAAGGTGGGACTCCTTCTCTTCAGCGACCGCCTCGAGCGCTGGGTCCCGCCCCGCAAGGGGCGCTCGCACATCCTCAGGATCATTCGGGAGGTTCTCTTCCATCGCGCGGCCGGGGAGCGGACGGGGATCGCGGAGGCGCTCGAGAGGGCGACGCGGATGCTGCGCCGGCGGTCTCTCCTCTTCCTGATCAGCGACTTCCTCACGGAGGAGGAGTACGGCAGCGCGCTTCTACTCGCGGCCCGCAAGCACGAGGTGATCCCGCTCGTTCTCATCGATCCGCGCGAGGAAGAGCTGCCGGACGTGGGGCTCGTCGAGGTCTATGACCTGGAGACCGGGCGGCGGCGATTGATCGATTCCTCCGATCGGCGGGTCCGCGCGGCGGTCGCTGCCAATGCCGCGGCGCGCCGGGAGAGGCGCAACGACCTGTTCCGGAAGGCGGGGATCGAGGGGGTCGAGATCCGGCTCGACGCGGACACCGTCGCTCCTCTCGTCGCCTATTTCCGGCGCAGGGAGGCGTGGCGTGCGACGGGTCGCTAGCCTGGGCGCCGGCTGGCTTTGCGCCGGGCTGCTCCTGGCCGGCTGCGGGAAACCGGCCTCTCCGATCGATCCCAGGCCCTCGTTGCGCGCGGCCTTGTCCGCTGATTCGGCGGGCCTCGGCGATCCGGTCGCCCTGCGCATCACGGCGGTGCTTCCGGCCGGGGTGAAGCCTATCCTCCCCGGCGAGCGCGTAGACAGCCTAGGAGCCTGGAAGATTCTCCGCAGAGGCCCGACTGTCAGCCGGAGGGCCGGCGGTTGGGTCGAATACCGGAAGGAGCTCACGATCGCTGCCTACCGCCTCGGAGAGGTCGGCCCGGATACTCTGACCGCGTGGGGGGTTCTTGGCGGGGGGGACTCTCTGCGGCTCAACTACGCCCCGCCGCGTCTCGCCGTCAGGGGAAAGCTGGCGCCGGGCGCGGCCGTCGATCCCTCCTCGGCCCGCGATATCCGCGACGTTGTTTCGACGGGACGCGCAGTCTGGCCGTGGCTCCTCGGGGCAGGGATCGCCCTTGTCGGGGCCGCCCTCTTCCTGTGGCGGCGGTTTGGACGCCGGAGAGGGATGGCCGGTGAAGAGCTCGCCTCGCCGGGGCCGACGCCCGAGGAGGAGTTCGCGGCCGCGATCGACCGGCTTCTTGCCTCCGGTCTCCTCGAGCAAGGGTTCTACAGGGAGTTCTATTATGGGGTGTCCGGCGCGGTTCGCCTCTACCTCGAGAGGGTGCACGGTCTTCCGCTCCTTGAGTCGACCTCCACGGAGGTCATTTCCCTTCTCGGGCCGCGAATCGCGGGCGAGGTGGAAAGGGCGGCGCTTCGCGATTGGCTGGGTGAGGGGGATCTCGTCAAATACGCGCGGATGGAGCGCCTGCAGGCCGAGGCGCGCACCTACCTGGACCGCTCTCTGAAGCTTGTCCGTCTGCTCTCCGGCTTGGGACGCAGCGTCGAGGCCGGGGGAGGCAGGTCGTGACCTTCGCTCATCCCTGGATTCTCGCCGGCGTCATCCTGCCGGTCATGTGGCTCGTCCTCCGGTGGAGGGCCCGCGCGCGTTTCGAGGCCGCATCGGCCTACCCCTACTTGGAGGCGATGCCCCGCGGGAGCGGACGGCGGGCAAGGGCGCGCGAGGGGTTGATTGCACTACGGGCTCTCGCGCGCGTCCTGCTCATCGCCGCCCTCGCACGGCCCCTGCACGGAGAGCGTGAGGAGGTCGTCGTTTCCGAGGGGATCGACATCATGCTCGGCCTCGACATCTCCGGGAGTATGCGCGCCGAGGATTTCCAGCCGGACAATCGTCTTCAGGTGGCGAAGGAAGTGGCCCGCCGATTCATCGAGGGGCGCAAAGGGGACCGGATCGGCCTCGTGGTGTTCGCTTCCGGCGCATACACGCAATGTCCTCTCACGACCGACTATGCGATTCTGCTCTCGATGCTCGATGCAGTCGACTTCGGCGACATCAAGGACGGGACCGCTGTCGGCATGGCGATCGCGATCGCTGCCAACCGACTCAAGGAAGCCACGTCGCACTCACGGGTTCTCGTTCTGCTCACGGACGGAAGAAACAACGCGGGGACCGTCGATCCGGTCACGGCCGCCCGGCTCGCGAAGGCGGTCGGTGTGCGGATCCACACGATCGCGGCGGGGGGGCTCGAGGACGCTCCTTATCCGGTCGATGATCCGGTCTTCGGACGCCGCTATGTGCGGATGCCCGTTCAGATAGATGAAGAAACGCTGAAGAATGTCGCCGCCACGACCGGCGGCGCCTATTTCCGCGCGACCGACGCCGGGGCTCTGTCCGAGATCTACCGGAAGATCGACGCGATGGAGAAAACCCGTGTCGAGACGCGCACGTATGTCGACTACAGCGAGTTCGGGAGCCTTCTCTTGATCCCGGCGCTTGGGCTGCTCCTTCTCGAGGCCCTTCTCGGCGCCGGGCCCTTGCGGAAGCTACCGTAGGAGTAGGGCGATGCGTTTCGGAGAACCGGCAATCCTCTGGGGCCTCCTTGCGATGCCCGTGCTCGCCCTCTTCTTTTTTCTTGCCGAGAGGAGGAGACGGCGCGACATGGCGCGCTGGTTCGATCCCACGCTCTGGGCGCTGCTTGCGTCCGAGGCAAGTCTGGCCCGCCGCCGGGCGTCATCGATCCTCATCGTGGCCGCCGTTGCGATGCTGGTTCTCGGGGCCGCGCGCCCGCAGCTTGGGTCGCGGATTCTCGAGACGCGGCAGCGGGGAAGCGATGTCGTGATCGCCGTTGATGTCTCCCTGTCCATGGAAGCCCGCGACGTGCTCCCGAGCCGCAGGGAAAGGAGCCGCCAGGAGATCCTGACGCTGCTGGACCGCCTTCGCGGCGATCGCATCGGTCTCGTCGCCTTCGCCAACGCGGCCTTCATCCAGTGTCCCCTGACGCTCGACCGCGGGGCGATCAGGACCATCCTGCCGCTTCTGGATCCGACCTCGATCCCGGAGCCGGGGACGAACCTCGCCGAGGCCGTTCATCGCTCGGTCGGCGCGTTCCAGGAGGACCCGCGGCGCGGGCGGGCGATCATCCTGCTGACGGACGGTGAAGCCCATGAGGGAGATTTGGACAAAGCCATCGTCGAGGCGAAAGAAGCCCGAGTGCGGATCTGCGCGATCGGGATCGGCAAGTCACCGGGGGAGCCGATTCCGCTGCCGGCGCGAGCGGGGGAGGCGTCTTCCTACAAGAAAGATCGCCAGGGACAGGTTGTCCTGACGAGGTTGGACGAGGAGGCTCTGAGGCGCCTCTGCTCTGCGACGGGTGGAACCTACGTTCGCGCCGATGCCGGGATGGCCGGCGGCCGGATCGCGCAGTCGCTACGCGACCTCGAGCAGGGGGAGATGGAAGGCGGGCTCGGGATCCGATACGAGGAGCGGTTCTCCTACTTTGCGGCGGTCGCCCTGGGGCTCCTGCTTGCCGAGGGTGTCCTCGGGACGCGGAGGCGGATCCGATGAGTGTGCCTGTGTCGCGTTCAGCCATCGCCTGGTTCGGCCTGGCCTTGATTTCCCTCGGACCCCGGAGCGCTGCGATAGCCGGCCCCGCCGAGAGTGCGTATCGCAAGGGAGATCTCGAGCGGGCGCGCAGTCTTTATGAAGAGCGCCTCCGGGAAGAGCCTGGAGATCTCAGGGCTCGATACAACCTCGGGAATGTCTTGTACCGGTCTGCGCAGTTGAAGGCGGCCGAGGAAGCTTACCGTTCCACCCTGGCGAGCCCCGATGCCGCGCTGCGGGCCCGAGGGGCGCACAACCTGGGAAACGCAAGGCTTCAAGCAGGGGAGATCGATGGGGCGATCGGCGCCTTTGAGGAAGCCCTTCGCGCGGAGCCCGGGAACGCGGACTCGAAGTACAACCTCGAGTTGGCGTTGAGAATGCGCGAGATGAAGCCGCCTGAGCAGAAGGAATCTCAAGAGCAACGGCAAGAAGGCACACGGGACAAGGAGCAGCAGCGCCAGCAAGAGAACCAGAAGCAGGACGACGGCGAAGGACAGGATCAAGAGAAGGGGCAACAGTCGGGGCAAGATCCGAATCAACCCCCGCCGGATCGGGGTGAAGAGAAGCAGGCCGAGGCCGATCAGGACAAGGAGCAGGGGCAATCTCCCGCCGCCCCGGAAGACTACTCGAAGGAAGAGGCCGAGCGGGTGCTCGAAGGTCTAGCCCAGGAGGAGCGGGATCTTCTCGCCGATCGGTGGCGCACACTTGGACGCAATGTTCGCGTGGAGAAGGACTGGTGAGGGCCGGGCTGCCGTTCTTCCTTCTGCTCGCCTCACTCCTCTTGACGCCTGTCACGAGGGCCGGGGGGGAGGTTCGCGTCGTCGGATCGCTCGATCCCGACGGGGTCGAGGTGGGCCAGAGCGCGGTTCTGACGATCTCGATCGAGGGGGCGACGTCAACGGAGGGGGAGCCGCGGCTCTCCGTCCCCGACGGGCTTCGGGTGCGCGACGCGGGAGAGAGTCGGAGCTTCTCGCTGGTCAATGGGAAGTTCACCCAATCGATCCAGAGACAGTTTCTCGTCGTTGCATTGCGCCCCGGGAGCTACTCGCTCGGTCCCGTTGAGGTGCGGGTTTCCGGACGGGTCTACCCGGTCGGACCCTTCACCCTGGTTGCCATCCCCGGCTCCGGCTCGCCCCCCCCTCCGTCGCCCGGCCCATCCGTCGGGCGATCGAGTCCTCCTGCCGGCTCTGCGCCACGGGAAGAGGGTACCCCGCGCGGAGCGCCCCCCGTCGCCGTCGAGATGAGGGCGGATCCGGATGAGGTCTATGCGGGACAACAGACCAATCTGCGGATCTCCTTCCTACGGCGGGCCGACGTGTCGGTTCTTGATGCGCGCTTCGTGCCGCCGACGACCGAAGGTTTCTGGAAAGAGGATCTTCCCCCCGAGCGACAGGGGACGCGAGCGCGGGGAGGGGCTTCCTATGCGGCGACCGATATTCTCATCGCCGCCTTTCCGACGCGGCCTGGCAAACTGACGGTCTCGCCCGCAAGCGTCGAGGTTCGCTACCGCGACCCGAGGGACCGCGAGCCGCGTGACCCGTTCGGGTTCTTTGGGCTCGGAGGACGCGCCCGGGAGGCCGCACCGACCTCCGCGCCGGTTGTGATCCGCGTCCTTCCCCTGCCGCCTGGGGCTCCCGCTTGCTTCACGGGAGCCGTCGGACGCTACTCGATCGAGGACGAACTCGATCGGAGAGAGGCCGTCCAGGGCGAGCCGATCACCTGGACGTTTGTCATCGAGGGCGAAGGAAATGTCGCACCGGTCGAGGGACCTCCATTCCCGGACATCCCCGGCTGCCGCGGCTATGACGCGGGCAGCGAGGTAAAAACCACCAAAGCGCAGGATCGCGTGGGGGGGAGCAAGCGCTATTCCCGCGTGCTCGTACCGGAGGCTGCTGGGAGACTAGATCTACCCGGAATCACCTGGGCATACTTCGATCCGGAGGCCGCGCGCTATCGCACGATCGAGATCCCGGCCCGCCGCATCAGCGTGGCCGCCTCGAAGTCCGCAGGCACCGACGGCTCCTCCGCGAGGGTGGGTGGCGCGATCCGTGGGATACGGAAGGGTGGTCGGCTCATCGCGCTGGCGAGCGAGAGACCGTGGACGCGATCCTTCTTCTGGCTTCTCCAGGCATTGCCGGTCGCCGCGCTCGTCGCGGGCTTTCTGACCAAGCGCCGGCGGGAGGAGATCTTGAGGGACCCAAAGGGGCTCAGGATGCGCCAGGCGCCCCGCAAACTGAGGGCATCGCTGCGGACGGTGGAAGCCGACTCGTCGGACCCTTGGGGGACGCTCTCCCGCGCGCTCGAGGACTTTCTCGCCGATCGGTACGGGCCGGAGGTCCGGGGCCTGACGCGCCCCGGGCTCGCGCAGCATCTGGTCGCGCTCGGGGTTTCGGAGGACGCGGCGAGCGGGATGGCGACTCTTCTCGAGCGAACCGATTCGTTGCGCTACACGCCGGGGTCGGCGGCCGGGAAGGGGGAGGTGTCGAGAGCGGTGCTCGAGGCAGCAGACTGCGCCGCACGGTTGCCTGGAGGGTCTGATGGCTAAGGGGCTCCGGCTGACCGGCCGCGCGGGACGCATCCGGCGCACGAGGTGCCGGGCGGGCCGTCTTGCGGTGTTCGCCTTGCTTGGCCTGGGGACCGCGGCCGGACTCGCCGTGGGCGGCTCCCGCAGCGAGGCGGGACGGTCGTTCGCCGAGGGAAACGATCGATACGAGGCACAGGAGTACGCCGCGGCCTTGAGCGCCTATCGCGAGGTGCTCGCGCATGGCTATGCGTCTCCGGAGCTCTTCCTGAACCTGGGCAACTCCGCCTATCGGATCGGAGAGCCGGGCTGGGCGGCCTACTACTACGAGCAGGCGCTTCGCAGGGCTCCCTCCGATCCGGACATACGGAGCAACCTGGAGCAGGCACGGCGGGAGGCACTGGGGGAGGAGCCAGCCTTGCGCGGGACGCCGGTCCTTGATCGGGCTGTTGCCCTTCAATCCAGACTTACCGTGAGCGGTACGATCACGACCGCGGTCGCCTTGCTCTGGCTCGCGGTCGCACTCATCGCGTCGGCCTGGCTCTGGGCGCCGGCGCGCCGGGCGCGGCCGCTCCGTTGGGGGGCGCTGGCCGCGGCGCTCCTCGCCTTTGCCCTGCTGTCGCTGAAGGCGGCGCAAGGATCACTCGCGGCAGAGGCGCTCATCGTGAGGCCGTCCACGGCGCATGCCGAGCCTTCCGCCGAGGCGACCGTGGAGTTTCGCCTCCCTGCGGCGAGCCCCGTTGGACTGGGCAGAAGCGCTCCCGGATGGCGGGAGGTGATCGTCTCATCGAGCTTGCGGGGATGGGTGCGCGAGGAGGACGTCGCCTGCTTTTCCGCTCCCCGCTAAGAGTTGCGCGCTGGCCGGTCCAGGGCTTGCCGGATCGGCGATCCTCTGATAAGTTCGCACCGGAGTGCAAGGGCAGTCCGGAAAGCCGGAAGGGTTGTGATGACCGAACCATCCAGAATTCTCCTCTACCTCGACGAGCGTTTCTTTCTCCGCGACTTGCGCGCCAAGACCAAAGACGGGGTCTTGAAAGAGCTGGCCGACTTCCTCGCCCGCGACCGCGAAGTGCGCGACTCGAAGCTCTTGCTGGAGATGCTGAAGAAGCGCGAGAGCCTCGGATCGACAGCGATTGGCAGCGGTGTCGCCATTCCCCACGGGCGGACTCTGGCGATCTCCAGCATCAAGGTTCTCTTCGCGCGCCATCTGAAGGGGGTCGATTTCGAGGCACCCGACGGACAGGCCGTCCACCTTTTCTTCCTGATCGTCGCGCCCCCTCAAGATCGCAACAACGAGTACCTTCCCCTCCTCGGCACGATTGCGGAGCTGGTGAAGAATGAGTCCGTGCGTGAGCGGCTCCTCAGCGCCGCGACCTACGCCGATCTCCGCCAAGTTCTTGAAGGAAGGATCCATGAGTAGCAGCAGAATCCTCGATCGCCTTCAGAAGCTCTCCCATCTTCAGGATATTGAGCTGATGATTCGCGAAGCGGAGGACGGAAAGACGAAGCAGCGCGAAGAGGAGATGGGATTCTCCCTCCGCGGCCTGGAGAAGCTCCACGCCGCCCGCGACAAGTGGCGGGGCCAGGTCGACTCTCGCGACCTGCGGATCTTTGATCGCATCGTCAAGAGGCACGCCCGCGCGATCGTCCCCGTCGAGGACCGCATCTGCCTCGGCTGCTACATGGCACTGCCCACCTCCGTAACGCCCGCGGGGGGAGACGCGGATCGCCTTCTGACATGCGAGAACTGCGGCCGGATCCTCTTCTGGATCGACTGACCGTGGCTCCGCCGCGCGCTCCAGCGGCGCCGACGAAGGCATGACGACCCAGCGAAACGCCTTCTGCGTGGAGGGCCTCTGCCTTTCCTCGGGTGCGTTCGTCCGGAGGCCTCTCTGGGTCGACGGCGGCCGAGTTGTCAACGGCTCGCACGGACCGACTTGGAAGTTGGCGCAGGATGAGTTTCTCCTGCCGGCATTCCACGACCACCACACGCATCTGATCGGGTCGTTTCGCCCCCCGCGCGGTCCGGACCTCGGCCCCTGCGTTACGCGCCAGGGATGCCTGGACGAGCTGTCCCGCTGGCTTCGGGAGAATCCAGGGACCGGGCCCGTCCTGGGAGAGGGATGGGACGAGTCGGCCTGGGACGACCACCGTCCGCTCACGAGGAGCGATCTCGATCCGATCGCTCCGGTGCGACCCGTCGCGCTTCGCCGGGTGTGCGGCCACATCGCCGTCGTGAATCGGGCCGCGTGGGAGGCCATGGCGCCGGCTGGTGGGGAGGCGGACGAGAAGAGCGGCCGGCTCACGGAATCGCTCGCGATGGGGATTCCACAGCGTTGGCCCGCGACGCCCGAGGATGATCTGGGCGGCGCCCGCCGGGGGCAGGAAGCCGCCCACCGCCACGGCGTGGCGGCGGTCGACGAGATGGGGCGCATCGAGACCTATCAGGCGTTTCGCCGTCTCGAGGCGGAGGGCGATCTTTCACTGCATGTGGATCACTACTTTCCGATCTCGCAGGTGGCGGAGCTGGTCGATCGTGGAATGGTGCCCGCGCAGACCTCCGGAGCGCTCCGGATAGCAGGCCTCAAGGGCTTCCTCGACGGCTCCATAGGCGGGCGCACGGCGGCTATGGCCTGCGCCTACCGCGACACCCCTTCGGCGGGGGCGCTCCTCTTGGAGACGGATCCGCTCGCAGGCCTTGTAAAGACGGGGCTGAGAGCCGGGTTTTCGATCGCCCTGCACGCCATCGGCCTGCGGGCCGTCGAGCAGGCGCTCGTCGTCTACGAGCGCGTGGGCAGGGAGCGAGCGAGCGGAACGCAGCTTCGCATAGAGCACGCGGAGGAGCTGGATGATCGAGCTCTTGCTCGCGCCGGCGCACTCGACGTTACGCTCTCGATGCAGCCGAACTTCACGGCGCGTTGGCAGGGCCCCGGCGGCATGTACGAGGCCGCGATCGGTCCGATCGGCGGGGCGGGGCTCAATCGTTTTGCATCCGCCGCGCGGAGCGCGACACTTCTCTTCGGATCCGACACGATGCCCTTCGGTCCGCTCTTCGGCCTCGGGGGAGCGATCGATCATCCGCTGGAGCGCGAGCGCTTGAGCCCGTCCCTGGCGCTCCGCGCCTATATGTCCGGAGGGATCGGGGCGGCGCCGCCGCCCGACCTCTTGGGCGATGGGATGGTCGCCGATCTGGCCGTGCTCCGTGCTCCGGACGGCGATCTCGCCCGCTCGATCCGGTCACGCACGGCTTGCGTGGTCTGGACGGCGGTAGGAGGCCGTGTCACCTATTGCGACGCCTCAGCCGGCGCCGCCGAGGGGATGCGGGGGAAAGGTTGACGGAGCAGCCCGAGACCCCGCTCGATCTGGCGTTTCTCCTCGAAGCCTCGCGAAGGCTGAACCGGACCCTCGAGCTCGATCACCTATTGTCCGAGATCCGCCGCGTATGCCTCGAGGCGGTTGGCGCTGAGGCGGTATCCGTCTTGATCTGGGACGAGGACAAGAGGCGCCTCGAGTTTCAGCTCGCCTTTAACCGGAGCGACGAAGCCGCCCGCCGACTCTTCCTCCGGCCCGGCGAGGGACTGGCCGGTTGGATCGCCGAACACGATGAGCCGGTGATCGTCAACAATCTCCAGCACGACGTCCGCTATCAGCACGACATCGACCGCCTGCTCGGCTTTCAGGGACGGTCCGTTTTGGGGATCCCGATCCATCGAGGGCGGGGGGTGGTGGGGGTCGTGGAGCTCGTCAATGCGATCTCGCCCGATGGGTTCGACGACCGGGATCTCCACACACTCCTGGCGCTCTCCGACCCCCTCGCGATCGCCCTCGACAACGCCTTGCTCTATAGGAAGTTAGGCAGAGAGAAGGCCGAGAACGAGATCCTCTATCAAGTGGGGCTCGAGCTGAGTCAGACCCTCGACCTAGAATCGACCCTCGGCGTCATCCTCGATCTGATCGCGGAGGTGCTTCCCTACGACGCGGCCGGCATCTTCCTGGTGGAAGGCGAGAATCTCCAGAGCGTGAGCCACCGGGGATACCGCCGGGGCGAGGAAGAGACGTTGAAGCTCAAGATAGGGCCGGGAGCGATCGGCTGGGTCGTCAAGACCGGCGAGCCGCTCCGGATCCCCGATGTGTCGAGCGACCGGCGATACTTTATGGCCAGAGCCGGGACCCGATCGGAACTGGCAGTGCCGCTCATCGTCGCTGGGCATGTGATCGGGGCGTTCAATCTAGAAAACGACCGCCTTGACGCGTACCGCCAGCGGGATGTGCGGATCTTGATGTCGCTGGCCAACCAGGCGGCCATCTCGGTCCAGCGGGCCAGGATGTATCAGGAACTGATTCGCCGCCAGCGCCTCCAGGACGAAGTCGAACTCGCCCGGCGCATTCAGAAGTCGTTTCTTCCCCCGCGCGAGCCCGAGATCCCCGGTTTCGAGGTTTCGGGGGGGACGGTCCCCTCGCTCGAGGTTGGAGGCGATTCGTATGATGTGATCCGGATCACCCAGGGGCAGTTGGGGATCATGATCGCCGACGTTGCCGGGAAGGGGATCCCCGCCGCCCTGATCCTTGCGATGTTCGGGGCGGCGATGCGGACCGAGGTTCGCAATCAGTACGCGATCCGGCGCATTCTCCGCAACGTGAACGCGCTTTTGCTCGAGACGACCGCGGCGGACCACTTCGTGACGGGAGTCTATGGGGTTCTTGACACGGTCCAATCGGTGTTCACCTACTCGAATGCCGGGCACAACCCTCCGATTCTTCTGCGGGGCGATGGTCGCATCGAATCGCTCAAGGAGGGCGGGCCGATCCTGGGGGTTCTGCCGGATGCGGAATTCGAGGAGGGCCGCATCGATCTTTCTGCGGGCGATTGCATCCTCTTCTATACAGACGGCGCGACCGAGGGGAAGGACCCGTCAGGGGAGGAGTTCGGGGTTGAGCGCATCGAGGCCCTTCTGCGCAGTTTCGCGGGGCGCCGGGCCGTCGAAATTCGTCTCGCCATGCAGGACGAGATCCTGAGACACTGCGACGGCAAGGCTGAAGACGATGTGACCCTCGTCGTCCTCAAGGTTGGGGAGGCGGGGAAGGAGCCAGCGGGGGGATAGGGATGTTCGGCAAGGGTAAGCCAGAGATGTCGGCGGGCGAGCAGCCCGTGAGCTACGACACGATCGTGGGCGCGGGATCGCGGGTGGACGGCGACCTGTCCGTGCGCGGGAGCGCCCGGGTCCTCGGAGAGGTGGAAGGCGAGGTTCAGGTCACGGGGGACCTCGATGTGGAGCTCGGGGGTCGCGTGCGCGGGAGCGTGCGGGCGGAGCGGGCCAGGGTGGCGGGGCGGATCGAAGGGGACGTCCACGTGCGCGACGCGCTCGAGCTCAAGACGGGGTCCCACCTGAGCGGCGATGTTTACGCGAAGAGCTTCCGGATCCAGGACGGGGCGATCTTCCAAGGGCAATGCCACATGGGCGGGGACGCCGATGGGCCGGCTAGGCGCGAGGGCGCCTCGATGGGGAATCCATGAACCGATACCGCGGGGATTCCGGGGGGGTCTCTCTGGGCGGCTCCCTCAGCACGGCCGTCAAGCTCCTCGTCGCCTGGAATGTGATCTTCTACCTGGTTCAGATGCTCGCCGGCCGCTTCGTGCGCGGCGCCGATCTGGCGATCCTCTTCAACTTGGGACTCGTGCCGAGCGATCTATTCCACGGGCGGATCTGGCAGCTCGTGACCTACATGTTCCTTCATGGAAGTCTGTTCCACATCGCCTTCAACATGCTCGCACTCTGGATGTTTGGCAGCCAACTGGAGTTCGTGTGGGGCGCGAGACGATTCGTGCAGTACTACCTCTTCACCGGCATCGGGGCGGGGATCACGAACGCGATCTTCGAGCCCCACTCCGCGATTCCCATTGTCGGGGCCAGCGGGGCGATCTATGGGCTATTGCTCGCCTATGGGATGTACTTTCCGAATCGACAGATCCTGATCTACTTCCTCTTCCCGATGAAGGCGAAGTACTTCGTGATCTTCTTCGGGGCGATCGAGTTCCTGGCGTCTATCACGCCCGGCAGGGACGGAGTTGCCCACCTGGCGCACCTTGGCGGTCTCCTGTTCGGTTTCCTGTATCTGAAACGGATCCCCATGCGCTGGTTCGGCCGGCGTCGGTCCACCCGAGGCCGGGGGAATGTGATCGACATCCGCTCCCATCGCGATCGCGACGACAACTCTCGCTGGTCCTGACCCCCCCCCCGCGCGTCCCCGCCGCCGCCCGGGATCGCCGGGGACTGGCGAATAGAAAGGCGGCCTCCCCTGATCGGGAAGGCCGCCTGATCTCAGTGCGCCCGGCATGGGCACAGACTTGGAGGTGGAAGTCCTCTCCTGAGCAGG
>CAZNRY010000072.1:17138-19180 GCA_964575675.1 uncultured bacterium | reverse complement strand
CGGGCCGAGTGGATGCGCGAGGCGAGCTTCTCAAGTCTGCTCAAACTGGTCTAGACGAAGCAACCGCGGCGGTTTCGGAATTCCATTCCGGGGCGGGTGAGCTCAACTCCCGGTGCAGCCGTCGATCCTTCGACATCGCCCGTCGCTGCGCCGACGCCCTGATCCGGAATGTATAGGTTGAATCGAAGCTATCTTGTGTTCTTGCAGCGCATTGCAGGAATAGCCAATTTCCTTCCGCTAGGGTCCGGACATTGCATCACGAAGCGATGCGATGAGCACACCCTCAATTACCACACGCGGCCGCGGCAAGAAGTCCCCCGCACGACGTCCCTCGACCTCATGGATGCGCCGCACACGCGCTCCCGCCCGGCCGCGAAACGATCGGACGACTCCCCGCGGCTTCTCATCCGTCCCGCCTCGGATCACGCCCGACATCCCGGCCGTCACCCGCTCCGAGGCGGTGGACATCGCACTCTCTCTCCTTGCGGGCGCGGAGTCGATCCAGCGGATCGACGCGTATCTCATCCGTGCTGAAGCGGCCGGCCTCGCCTACATAGCGGATGGAAACCGGGCCCAAACTCTCGGCGCTCCGTCGGTGGGCAGTGTGGCAGACGAAATTCTGCGGATCGGCAGGCGAACCGCAGCCGACCGAATCTCCCTCCATCGGATCTTCGTCCACAGCGCACCGGCGGAGCGGGCCTTTCTCGATGGACGCCTCAGCAGTTGCCAGGTTCTTGCCCTCGGACCGATCTTCCGGCGGACGGAGGAGGATCACGCGCGGTGGATCGACGAATCGTGCGGCCTATCGGTTCGCCAAATCCGCGCTCGCGCCCGAGCGTTCCTCGCGAGTTGCGCCGGGGCAAAACGGCCGGACGATCAGGAACCCGAAGGCGCCCAGTTCTGCTTTGCCGCGCCCCTTCCGTTCAAGACGGTTTGGCACGAGATGATGGATCTCTCCCGGCGCGTCCTCGGCTACAACGCCCCGCAGCACCGGTGCATGGAGGCGATCCTCGCCGAAGCGGGAATGTCGGAAGCGGACCGCGAGGACCTGGACGAAACCGATGATCCCGGCCGCGGCGTCGATCCGCCGGGGGAGCGCGCCCTTGCGCCCGATGCTGTCGCGCCGTCCGGCAATGAGGCACCCGCAATTCCGCCCGCCGTCCATCCTGCAGGAGCGGGGATTGGCCCGTTCCCCCGACTTCTGGCCCGGGCGCGGTACATTCCCCCAAGCGCCCTCGCATTCGCCCGTGAGACGCTGGCCGTCCTCGATCAGCACCTCGAGGATGTCCGCGAAATCGCGAGATGCGACTTCCCTAATGACCCCTTCGGAGCGCTCGATCGCCTGCGGCAGATCCACATGCTTCGCGCGCCCCTGCGCACGATCCTCGCCCGCATCCTCAGGGCCATGCGCGACACGCGTGCGCTCGACCACCTCGGCTACCGGCACGTTCGCGATCTCGCGGAGCTCCATCTCAACTTTTCCGAACGATCAGCCCGGGGCCTCGTGCAGGAGTCGTACATGTTCGAGGACTCGCCCCTTCTCGAGGAGGCGTATGGACGCGGCGAGATCGGTGTCGGCAAGGCGTTCCTCGTACGCCGGATCGCGACTCACGAGCGAGCGGCCGAGTACATCCGCCGGGCCCGCGGGGTCACGCTCTCGCAGTTCCGGCGGGAGTGCCGCTTCCTCGAGCTCCTTCGGCTGACGGATCGCCGCCTGGGGTCGCGTTTCCCGAATCCCCTTCCCTGTCCAGGACTCGAACAGGCCTTGATCCAAACCCTTTGCGATTCGCACGGCTGGACGCCCGAGAAGATCGCCGCCGAGCTCACAAAGGATGGTCTCGCCGTGAGCGCCGAGCCTTCCGCCGATCAGCCGCTGCTGGCGGACCCGGCGGCGAATCCGATTCTCATGGAGCGCCTCGAGCTTCTCCTCGATCGGCTCGTCATGACCCGGTGGGATGACCCGCCCGCCCCCGAGCAGGACTTGCCCGCGCACGAGCGGCAACTGTCCGCACACCCCGGGGACTCCGCCCCGATCCGCTTCC
>CAZNRY010000072.1:0-17128 GCA_964575675.1 uncultured bacterium | reverse complement strand
CCCGCACCCTGTCATCGCCGACCTGCGGGCCGCGATCGAGCGAATCCGCCGGGAAAACGGTCCCGCGATACCGGTTTGGGTCGTCATGGTCGTCCTCTTCCGCGCGGCCGAGAGGCAATGGAACCTCCAGGATCCCGAAACACGCCCCACGCACGAGAAGATCTTGAAGCGCGACCGCTACCACTGCCGATCTCCGATCTGTGACAGCCGCTCCCATCTCGAGATCCATCACATGCGGTTCGTATCGCAGGGAGGCACGAATGCGCCTGCCAACCTCTCGACCCTCTGCCACAAGGATCATCAGCACGTGATCCATGCTGGGCATGCGCGGTTGCGTGGACTCGCTCCCCACGCCTTGCTGTGGGAGATTGGGACCAGACCCGGGCGCGAGCCACTCCTCCTGCTCGTTGGAAGCAAGATCATCGGAGGAAGCTGTGCATGATCCGGATCGATACGGGCACGGCCGCTCCGGCGCCATGCCCGGCCACCGCGATGGTTGTGCCGGCCGCGCCGACACAGCGTCCGGCCTCATCCTCCCTTGCCGCACGTCATTCCTGACCCTACCCTTGTCGCATGCCTTGGTTGCGCGAATTGACGATGGACACGATCCCCCCCTACTCCGTCATACCGTTCGCCGCCACGCTGTTGGCGATCGGCTTTATGCCCTTGATCGCCCCCCACTGGTGGGACTCCCTCCGTCGCAAGACCCTCGTCACCGGACTTATCGCCGCGCCGATCTTGATCTTCCTGATCCTATGGAGCCCGGCGCATCTCGCTCACACGATCCGCGAGTATGTGTCCTTTATCTGCCTCCTCGGCTCGCTCTTCGTCATCTCCGGTGGCGTGCTTCTCCTCGGGGACATCCGGGCCACGCCCCGCGTGAACGCATCATTCCTGCTTTGCGGAGCGCTCCTCGCGAACCTGATCGGCACGACGGGAGCCAGCATGCTCCTGATCCGCCCGCTCCTCCGGACGAACCAGGAACGCCGCCACGTCTCCCACATCCCCGTCTTCTTCATCTTCCTCGTGAGCAACATCGGAGGATGCCTCACCCCGCTCGGAGATCCGCCGCTCTTCCTCGGTTACCTGCGCGGGGTTCCGTTCGCATGGACCTTCGGTCTCTGGCCGGAGTGGCTTTTTGCCGTCGGCATCCTAGTGGCTCTCTTCTACCTCGTTGACTCAATCCAGTATCGTCGCGAGGCCCGCGTGGACCGCATCATCGACGAACTGCGGACCGAGCCGCTCCGCGTGTTGGGTCGTGGCAACCTGCTCGCGCTCCTGGGCGTCCTGGTGCTCGTCCTGTGGATCCCGACCCCGTGGCGCGAAGTCGGCATGGTCTTTCTGGCGGCGCTCTCCTATTCCCTGACGCCCCGCGCAATCCACGGGGAGAACCGATTCAACTTCCACCCGATCCAGGAGGTGGCGATCCTGTTCGCCGGGATTTTCGTCACGATGGTGCCCGCCCTTCTGCTTCTCGAAGCGCACGGCGGCGAAATGGGGATCGTGAAGCCGTGGCAGTTCTTCTGGGTGACGGGAGGCCTGAGCTCGTTTCTGGACAACGCTCCGACCTACCTGAGCGTCTCGTCGCTGGCCATGGGGCTCCGGCACCTCCCGGGCGAAGGCCCCGCCCCGCTCGCCGCCCTCGCTTCTGACCCGGCCGGCGCGGCGATCCTGCGCGCGATCTCCGTCGGGGCGGTCTTCATGGGGGCAAACACCTACATCGGCAACGGCCCGAATTTCATGGTCAAGTCGATATGCGACCGGCAAGGGGTGAAGACCCCTTCCTTCTTCGGCTATATGCTCTGGTCGATCGCAATCCTGATCCCGCTCTTTCTTGCGGTGACGCTGATATTCTTTCGAAGTTGAGGCGCCGCCTAAGCGGAACAGGACGACCCACCATGAGTTGGCGCACCGAGCGCCCCTGCGCTAGACTGGTGTCCACCCGGCAGCTTCAGCAGGGCGCAGCCACAAGGGGGTGCTCATTCTCCGTCCCGACACCGATCGACTCATCCACGAGGCGCTGACGCGCTCGATTCGCGTCGCGCGGGGACTCGAACTCGCCGACCTCGTCTTGAAGAACGGCAAGATCATCAATGTGTTCTCGGGCGACATCCATTCCGGAACTGTTGCGGTTGCCGAAGGGAGCGTCGTGGGAATCGGCGACTACGCCGGGAGGGAAGAGGTCGACCTGGAGGGTGCCTACCTCGCTCCAGGATTCGTCGAGGGTCACATCCACATCGAGAGCTCGATGCTGACGCCGGTCGAGTTCGCGCGGGCGGTGATCCCGCACGGCACGACGACCGTCGTCGCCGACCCCCACGAAATGGCGAATGTCCTCGGTCTCGAAGGGATCAACTTCATGATCGAGCAGTCGCTGGGGCTGCCGATGACGATCTTCTTCATGATCCCATCCTGCGTGCCGTCAAGCCCGCTCGAGACGAGCGGGGCCGCCCTTTCCGCGAGGGAGATCCACTACTTCCTCCACGAAGACAACGTCCTCGGCCTGGGCGAGGTGATGAACTTTCCCGCGGTTCTGGCGGGGGACCCGGCGATCCTCGCGAAGATTATCGCGACGGGAGACAAGAGGATCGACGGCCATTGCCCCGGCCTTCGCGGAAAGGATCTGAACGCCTACATCGTGGCCGGCATGAAGTCCGACCATGAGAGCGTCTCGATCGATGAGGCGAAGGAGAAACTCCGGCTCGGGATGCACGTGATGGTCCGTGAGGGGTCGACCGCAAAGAACCTCTCCACGCTCGCCCCGCTCGTCCGGGAGCTTTCGCACGTCCGGATGAGCCTGATCACGGATGACAAGCACCCGGTCGAACTGGCGGACGAGGGGCACATGGACTCCCTTCTTCGCCGGGCGGTGGCTTGCGGGATCGACCCCGTCAGCGCGATTCAGATGGTCACGATCAATCCGGCGAAGTACTTCCAGACGAGCCACATCGGTGGGATCGCGCCGCGATACTTCGCAGACTTCGTCGTGCTCGAGGACTTGAAGAACTTCAAGGTTCTTCAGGTCTACTTCCGCGGGAAGCAGGTCGCCCGGAACGGGCGGATGACGGTCGAGATCCCGAACATGGCAGCCACGAAGCTGCGCGCCAGCATGAACATCAACTGGTCGACTTGGCAGGGTCTGGCGATCCCCGCGGCCGGCAGGAAGGTCCGTGCGATCGTGTACGAACCGGGTCAGCTCACCACAGGCAGCGAGGTCGTCGAGATCGACGTCGAGGACGGCTTCGCCGTGGCGAATGCGGGACGCGACCTGGCGAAGATCGCGGTCGTCGAGCGGCACAAGGCCACGGGAAACGTCGGTCTCGGCTTCATCAAGGGTTTCGGGATCAAGCGCGGAGCGATCGCCTCCTCGGTCGCCCACGACGCGCACAACGTCATCTGCATCGGCGTCACGGACCGCGACATGGAGACCGCCATCCGCAAGGTCTCGGATTCCGAAGGCGGCGTCGTGGTCGTGATCGACGGCGAGGTGCGGGCAGCATTGCCGCTGCCGATCGGTGGATTGATGTCGGATCGCCCGCTGGCGGAAGTGACGGCGATGGTCCGGGAGCTCCAGCGCGTAGCTTCCGAGACGGGCTGTCCGCACCCCGATCCCGTGACGGCCCTCTCATTCCTCGCCCTCCCGGTCATCCCATCCCTCAAGCTGACCGATCTGGGGCTGGCGGACGTCGAGCTGTTCCGTCTCCGCCCGCTCTTCGAGCCGTAGGCAGCCGAAGGGAGCGATCATGAGCGGAATCGGATCTTCTGCGCCACGGATCGACGGATGGGGGAAGGTCTCGGGGGAGGCCGTCTTCGTCGACGATCTCAAGGTCCCTGGGGTTTGGTTCGGCGGAACGGTTCGCTCCCCCGTCGCACGCGGCAAGATCCGATCGCTGCGCCGCGATCCCGCTTTCGACTGGTCGCGTGTCGCCGTCGTGACCGCCGATGATCTGCCGGGCCCGAATGCGGTCGCGATGATCCGCGATGACCATCCGATCCTGGCCGCAGGGGAAGTCCGATTCGTCGCGGAACCGATCGCCCTCGTCGCCGCCCCCGACCGAGATCTCCTCGCGCGAGCGCTCGCCGCTCTACGACCCGAAATCGAGGAGTTCGAGCCCGTCCTGACGATCGAGCAGGCCCTGGCAGGTCAGACGATCATCTGGGGAAGCGACAACATCCTCTCCGACTACTTGATCACCGACGGAGATCTATCGGCCGGATTCGCCGAGGCCGACATCGTGGTCGAGGGAACGTATCGGACCGGCCACCAGGAGCATCTCTACCTTGAGCCGAACGGAATGGTCGCGATTCCGCGCGGGGACGGAATGGAGATACTCGGTTCGCTCCAATGTCCGTACTACGTCCACAACGCTCTGGCGAAGGGCCTCGCTCTCGATCCGTCCCGCATCGTCGTCAAACAGATGACAACCGGCGGAGCCTTCGGCGGGAAGGAGGACTTTCCCTCCATCCTCGCCCTTCACGCCGCGCTCCTCGCGCAGCGCGCGGGATGTCCCGTGAAGATCATCTACGACCGCACGGAGGACATCCTCTCGACCACGAAACGGCATCCCTCGATCGTTCGACACCGCACCGGCGTCGCGCGCGACGGATCGATCACCGCATCCGAGATCGACGTTCTGCTCGACGGAGGGGCGTACACGACGCTCACCCCCGTCGTCTTGTCGCGGTCGATTCTCCATGCAGCGGGCGCCTACCGCGTGCCGAACGCGTCGATCCACGGGCGGGCCGTAGCGACGAACACGCCACCCAACGGAGCGTTTCGCGGGTTCGGCGCGCCGCAGAGCATCTTCGCGGTTGAGGTCCACATGGACAGGATCGCGCGCCGGCTGGGTATCGATCCCCTCGATCTGCGGAGGAAGAACCTGTTGCGCCGAGGCGACCGGCTTCCGTGCGGGCAGATCCTGCATGATGAAGTCGCCGCTTCGATGGTCCTCGAGCACGCCGTCCGCCTGTCGGGATACGAGGAGAAACGGCGGGATGCGGCTCGCGCAGCGGGCGCGGCGGGATCCGTCGATCCGGTCCGGGACGCAGACGCCTCCCCGGACGGCGGCCCATCGCACGGCGACGTCCCCGGCCGACCCGATCCGAGGATCAAGGGAATCGGCCTCTCCCTCTTCTTTCACGGCGGCGGATTCACCGGCGCTGGAGAAGAGAAGATCGCCGGATGCGCGGCCGTCCGCTTCACGCCGGACGGTTTCGTCGACGTTCTCGTAAGCAACGTCGAGATGGGCCAGGGGGCATCGACCGTCCTCAGCATGATCGCGGCCGAAGCGCTCGGACTTCCCCTCGACCGTGTGCGCCATCCCAACCCCGACACCTCCCAGGTCCCCGACTCGGGCCCAACGGTGGCTTCACGGACAACGATGATCGTCGGACGAATCGTGATCGACGCCTGCAACGACATGATCGCCACTCTCAAGACCGCGGTCGGTCGCTGGCACGACGTCGCGCCCGATCGAATCGCGCTCGAGAACGGCCGTTTTGCGATCGAGGGACGCGCTCTGGGTTCGTTCGAGGACTCCGCGGCCCGTTTCGCGAAAGAAATCGGGGCCCTGCGCGGCGAAGCGGTCTACGCGCCGACGCCGGGACTTCGATGGGACGAGAAGAACTACCGGGGCGACGCCTACAAGGCGTACTCGTGGGGCGCCAACGTGGTCGAGATAGAGATCGATCCCGACACGCTGGTGGTTCGTCCCACGAAGGCCACTGCCGTCGTCGAGATCGGAAGAGCGATCCATCCCGTTCTAGCGATCGGCCAGGTAGAGGGGGGCACGCTGCAAGCCCTCGGATACGGCTACATGGAGGAGATCCTGCTCGATCACGGGAAGTACCGGAACGACCGGATGGCGACCTACATCATCCCGACGTCGCTCGACGCTCCAGAGTTCGAGGTGGCGATTGCGGAGATGCCCAGCGAGTGCGGCCCCTATGGCGCGAAGGGGCTTGGCGAGCTTCCCTTCGACGGCGGGGCGCCGGCGATCGTCTCGGCGATCACGTCGGCGCTCGGGATCGAGGCCTGCGAGATCCCGCTCACCCCCGAGAAGCTCCTCGACCTCGTGAACGAACACGGCGCACCGAGGCCGGGCAGGCCATGAGAATCGGCCTCACGATCAACGGGTCTCGGCGCGTCATCGACGCCCCACCGCTGAGGAGATTGCTCGATATCCTCCGCGAGGACCTTGGCATGACCGGCTCGAAGGAAGGGTGCGGCGAGGGGGAATGCGGCGCCTGCGCCGTTCTCATGGACGGCCGCCTCGTGAACTCCTGTCTCGTTCCGGCCCTGCAGCTAGACGGTTCCGAGGTCATCACAATCGAAGGCTTGGGCGCGGAGGGCGCTCCCGATCCGATTGCGGCGGCCTTCCTCGCCGAGGGAGCCGTGCAATGCGGCTTCTGCATCCCAGGGATGGTGATGGCGGCCCGGTCGCTGCTCGATTCCCGCCCGCACCCGTCCCGCGAGGAGATCCGCGAGGGGCTTGCGGGCAATCTATGCCGGTGCACCGGTTACGAGAGGATCATCCGCGCGGTCGAGAGGGCGTCGGGCTCGGTCGCGGAACAACATCCCGCCGCGGCGGGGCGCGCGGATGTGCAAGGCCGAATCCCCGAAACGCAGCGCCAGAGCGGCAGGCCGGCGGGCGAGAGACAAGCAACCGGAGATCCGCCCGTCGAAGCGACCGTTGAGGATGCGGCCTTCTCGCCTCGTCGTCTCGACGAAGCCCTCGCCATCCTTCGCGAATGGGGAGACGGGATCCGGATCATCGCGGGGGCCACCGATCTTCTCACGGGCGTCAAGCTCGGGATCGAGCGGCCGCGGGCCCTGCTCGACATCAGCCGCATTGCCGCGCTCCGTGGAATCGCGCAACGGGATGGATCGATCGAGATCGGGGCCGGTACGACCCTATCGGAAATGGCCGGGGACCCGCTCGTGCGCCGGCATTTTCCCGCCCTCGCCCGGGCGGCCGTCCTATTCGGCGCCGTCGCCATCCAGAACCGCGCGACGCTCGGCGGAAACCTGATGTCCGCATCCCCGGCGGCGGACTCGCCCCCTGCCCTGGCCGCGCTCGACGCCGTGGTCATCCTGGTGAACGCAAACGGCGAGCGAGAAGTTCCGATTCGTGCGTTCTTCACTGGCTACCGTCAGACGGCCCGGCGTGCGGACGAGATCCTGGCGAGCGTGCGAATCCCCATCCCGGTCGAGGGAACGCGCCAGACATTCCACAAGATTGGAACCCGAAGAGCCCAATCGATCGCAAAGGTGTCGCTCGCGTGTCGCGCCCGCCTGGACCGCGAAGGCGCCTGGCGCGAGGTGCGGCTCGCCGCGGGGAGCGTGGCCCCGACTCCAATTTCACTCGAGCGAACGGAAGCGTTCCTTGAAGGCCGGAAGCCGTCTCGTGATGCGGTGACCGAGGCGATCGGGATCGCCGAGAGCGAGATTCGCCCGATCGACGACATCCGCTCCACGGAAACCTACCGGCGAACGATCGCGGGCAGGCTTCTCCGGCGTTTCCTCGAAGGTTTCCTCAAATGATCCGTTCCGTCGCCGCAGTCGTTCTGGCCGCGGGCGAGGGAAGACGATTCGGTCGGCCGAAGGCGCTCGCGGTCGAGGAGGGGAAGACCTTTCTTCAGATCGCCGTCGACCGACTCCGCGATGCCGGATTCGATCGGATCGCGGTCGTCCTGGGAGCGGAGGCGGAGGAGATCCGGAACGACCGATCGCTTGCCTCGGTCGTTCGCGATTGCGACGCCGGCGGCGTACGTCTCGCGTTTGGCGAGAATCACGACTGGAGGGCGGGGCGAACGGGGAGCATCGCCCTCGGCCTGGGTCTTCTTCCCGCCGATCCCGGCGGCGCGCTGATCCACCAGGTGGATTTCCCCCAGGTGGCCGTCTCGACTTTTCGCTCGCTCGCCCTGGAGTTCGGACTGACCCCCGGCGCCGAGGATCGAATCTTCCTGCCGGTGCACGAGGGACGGCGGGGACACCCGATCGTGCTCGGCCGATCTCTCTGGGCTGCCGTCATGGCGATGGGAAAGGACGAACCCTTGCGGGACCTGATCCGACAAGACGTCTCGCGCGTGACGGAGGTTCGCGTCGACGACCCCGGAATCCTCCACAACGTGAACACTCCCGGTGAAGCGGCCGCCGAAGGAAAACAATGAAACTTGCGCCGCGACGGAGAGAGAAGCCATGACAAAAGAGATCTATCGATCGGCCCTCGCCGCCATGGAGCGAGGAGAGCGGATCGCGATCCTGACCCTGATCGAAGCCGTCGGATCCTCTCCCGGCAAGCCGGGCCAGAAGATGATCGTCTATGCCGATGGACGGCAGGAGGGAACGATCGGCGGAGGCGCGCTCGAGCATCGCGCACAGGCCGCGGCCCTCGAGATGCTCGTCCGGGGCGAGGGGGGGCTCTTGACCTATGCCCTCGATCCTGACTCCGCAGATTCGATCGGCGCGATCTGCGGCGGGAGGGCGACGATCGCAGTCGAGGTCGCGGGACCGGCGGCCCGAATCCTCCTGTGCGGTGGAGGACATGTTGCATGGGCCTTCGCCCGGCTGTGCCGCGAGCTCGGCTTCGTCCACTTCGTGGTCGATCCGCGGAGCGAAATGGCGACTGCCGAGCGATTTCCAGACGCTGCTGAAATCGTCGTCGAGTCTCCCGCCCGGTACGCGGCCGATCCCGGTCTCGCCCGCTTCACCCACGTCGTCGTGCTCACGCACGCTCATGCGCTCGATCGGGAGACCTTGCTCTCCCTCCATCGCGCCGGCTTCTCGGGCTACGTGGGCATGATCGGAAGCCGCCGAAAATGGGCCGAGGTCCGGAAATTGCTCGCCGGAGAGGGGGTCCCTGCATCCTGGCTCGATACCGTCCGCTGTCCGATCGGCGAGGGGATCGGCGCGTGCAATCCGGCCGAGATCGCGATCTCGATCGCCGCACAGATCTTGAAGGAGGTCCACCGGGCCTGAAGAGGCTGATCTCGATCGTGGTCGCCCCAGAAGATATCCGTGCGCGTGCGCGCCGGGCGGCGCGGCCGCAAGTAAAGAGAACTCCCCCGGGTCGCCGCCCGGGGGAGTTCTTCTATCGAGCAATCGCTGGCCGCCGCCGGCCTCCCGAAGGAGCGCCCGTTGACGCGTCCGGCTGATTAGTTCTGGAAGATCGACTTCACGCGGCCCCAGCTAACCTTCTCCGCCGGGGTCGGACCGCCGACGCAGGCGCAAGCGTTCGAGATCAGCTTGCCCCAGTCGCCGAATCCGCCGAGCTGGAAGGCGCCGGCGCCGTTGCTGTAGACAACCTTGTAGTCCGGACGGTAGGCGTGCGCGATCTCCTGATCGACATAGCGTCCGTCCACGAGACCGCCGCCCTGAACGGCGAGGTAGTCACGGTACATGCAGTCGTAGTAGGTCACGCCGGTGTGAATGCAGGTCGTGCCGTCACCGGCGTAAGTCGAAAAACTGAAGTGGTTGGATCCACTCGGGGACCAGACCGGCGAGTAGCCCGGCGTCATGATCCGGCCCGAGAGGAAGTTCCCGCTCGTGTAGGTGCAGAACGCGCCGAGCACGACGGAACCGCCGGCGTCGACGAAGTCGGCGAGACGGTCGCCGAACAGGACGTTGTTCGAGTAGGAGTAGTTCGCCCACGTGTAGACGCAGTCATAGGTCGCGAGGAGCGCCGCGTCGGGCGTGCCCGAGACGGCGTCGAAGTAATCCACGATTCCGCCGGAGGCGGCGGCGATCGCAGCGCGGTAACCAGGGTCGTCGGCCTCGGACGGCGCATAAAGGATCCGGCCGTTCGCACGACCGTCGTCCGCGGTCAGGTCGTTCGGCGTGGTCGGGAGCGGAGCATCCACGCCCTTGTTCGTCATGACAGCCATGGCGGACGGGGCGGTCGCGGCGAATGCCGCAAGCAGGAGGCAAAGCGTTGCCAGTTTCTTCATGATCGGTGCACCTCTTTCCCTGTTTGGTTGATGCCCTCCGGCGCCGGCGCGAACGCCAATGCCAGATAGGATTAGTGGAAGTCATCTTACTTCTGAGCATGTCGCATGTCAAACATAAAGAATGTGAATGTGGACACTAAGTAAGTCGTCGAGTGGTCGTGCGAATTTCGTCTCTAGGCGCGCATTGTCGCGGCGGACGCGAAGGATGGTGTTGTGTTGGTAACGTGTTGTAGAATAACACGTTGCTGTGCAGAATCGCGGCTGCTAGTCGCCTCGACGGCTATCTGGACGCAGTCCGAAAGACCCGCGAGCGCACGGGCGTCAGCTCTAAAAGGGGAGCTCCCCCGGATCGCCGCCCGGAGGAGCTCTATGTCAGGAACGATCGCTGGTCGTCGCCGGCCTCCCGAAGGGGGCCGGCGACGAGTCGGCCTGACTAGTTCTGGAAGATCGACTTCACGCGGCCCCAGGTCACATTCTCCGTCGGGGTCGGACCGCCGTCGCAGGCGCAAGCGTTCGAGATCAGCCTGCCCCAATCGCCGAATCCGCCGAGCTGGAAGGCGCCGGCACCGTTGCTGTAGACAACCTTGTAGTCCGGACGGTAGGCGTGCGCGATCTCCTGATCGACATAGCGTCCGTCCACGAGACCGCCGCCCTGAACGGCGAGGTAGTCACGGTACATGCAGTCGTAGTAGGTCACGCCGGTGTGAATGCAGGTCGTGCCGTCACCGGCGTAAGTCGAAAAACTGAAGTGGTTGGATCCACTCGGGGACCAGACCGGCGAGTAGCCCGGCGTCATGATCCGGCCCGAGAGGAAGTTCCCGCTCGTGTAGGTGCAGAACGCGCCGAGCACGACGGAACCGCCGGCGTCGACGAAGTCGGCGAGACGGTCGCCGAACAGGACGTTGTTCGAGTAGGAGTAGTTCGCCCACGTGTAGACGCAGTCATAGGTCGCGAGGAGCGCCGCGTCGGGCGTGCCCGAGACGGCGTCGAAGTAATCCACGATTCCGCCGGAGGCGGCGGCGATCGCAGCGCGGTAACCAGGGTCGTCGGCCTCGGACGGCGCATAAAGGATCCGGCCGTTCGCGAGGAGATCATCCGGGGTCAGACTGTTCTGGCTCGTCGGGAGCGCAGCATCCACGCCCTTGTTCGTCATGGCCGCCATCGCGGACGGCGCGATTGCCCCAAGCGCTGCGAACAGCAAGCAAAGCGTTGCCAATTTCTTCATCATCGGTCACCTCTCTCCCTCTCTGTTTGGAACTCAGGCACGGCCGCTAAAACACAACATAGGATCGGCAACGGCGATGCTATTACTACTGAGGATGCATGTCAACCGCAAAGTATTGAATGTGGTGAATATGGCACTTGAGCGATTCGACGAATATTTCGGCCGTTCGAGCGGATTGCCTCCGGCGCCCCCGTGAAGCCCACTCGGGTAGCTCCATGTTATCTCGTTACAATATAACGAGTTGAATTTGCGGCGATTCGTTGATTTCGATGACTGTGCGGTCGCTCACAGATCTGCGGCGGGTGATGGACGGCGCCGTAAATAGCGGCCTACAGCCGCCGCCACAAGGGCATCGCCGTCCACCACAACGGTCCCCCGCAGCAAAACCTTCCGAATGCGCCCGCGCACCTTCATTCCCTCGTACGGAGAGAAGTCGGTCGCCATCCGTAGGGACCCCGCGGACACAGTCCGTGTGGCCTCCGGATCGAGGAGAACGACATCGGCATCCGATCCCACGGCAAGACAGCCCTTCCGTGGATACAACCCGAAGATCCGGGCCGGTGTCGTGGATGTGAGCGCGATGACCCTACCGATCTCTCCGCCGCGGGCGGCGAGCTCCAGGAGCAGCGGCAGCCGAGTCTCGACCCCCGGAAGGCCCTTCGGTAGATCCCAGAAGGGAGCGCCGGAGCGGTCTTTTTGATCCTTGCGAAACGAGCAGTGGTCCGTTGCCACGACATCGACGTCGCCCATCCAGAGGGCCCCGAGGAGAGCCTGCCGATCCTTCAGATTCCGGAGGGGTGGCGCGACCAGGTACTGCATGCCGTCCGGTCCCGCGTACCGCGAGTCGTCCAGACACAGGTACTGTGGGCAGGTTTCCAGGCGAATCGCGGATGCCCCGCGTTCGCGGGCCTTTCGAATTGCGTCCAGCCCGCCGGCTGTAGAGACGTGGACGAAGTAGACCTCGGCTTCAGCCTCGCGGGCGGCCTCGCAGACTGCCTCAATCGCTCGCGCCTCCGCCTCCACCGGGCGGGAGAATGGGAAGTCAGCCGCTCCCCACCGTCCCGCCGCGCGGAGCCTCTCCTCTGCGGCGGCCACCAATCGATCGTCCTCGGCGTGCACGAGGAGACGGAACCCCTGCTCGTGCGCCATCCGCATGACAACACGAAGCGCACCACCGGGAATCGACATCCCTTCCTTTGAGTACGCGGTGAAGACCTTGAGACTCGCGGCGCCAAGCTCCGCCAACCGCTCGAGCTCCTCCCTGAGGCCGTCCTCGAATCGCGCCGGGAAGTCGGTCACGTTGACGTGGAGGGCGTAGTCGCAGCTCGCGTTCCCCTCGAAATCGGCGAGGCGCTCCTTCAAGCCCTCCACGAGTCTCTGGCCGGGACGCTGAATGGTAAAATCGATCACGGTGGTGACCCCACCGAACAGCGCGGCCGCAGTCCCCGTTCGCGGGTCGTCGCTCGATCGCGTTCCCTTCGTCGGAAGACCGAAGTGAACATGGGGATCGATCCCGCCCGGAAGGACCAGAAGCTCTGTCGCGTCGATTCGCCGGCGCGCCGGGGAGTCAATCCGCGGAGCGATCTCCGCAATCCGCTCCCCGCTAACCCCCAGATCGAGGCGGGCGATACCCCCCTCGCCGACAACGCGTCCACCGAAGATGACGAGATCGTGCATGGTTACGGGATTCTATCGTGCAAGGCTCCGGCTGGCCATCGACCGGACGGGGCGCCGCCGCGAAGCGGCGCCAAGTGGCGCACGGGGCGATCCCCACCGGCAAAGGCGACGCCCTTCGTTGACACAAGCGCTCTCAAGTCATTAAACTACGGCTTCTTGCACCCGAAATGCGGGGAAATTCCCTTATCTTCGCTCTGAGGAGTCCGGAAATGCGCGTGATCGAGCAGATCCATGAGGCCGTCCTGGAGAAGACCGTTCGCCTCTGCCGCGAGCGGAACATCATGATCCCAACCTTCGCGGAGCAGAAGGACCCAAGCCGCATCCCTGACAAGATCAAACGACGGCTGGCCGACGTGGGGCTCTGGGACGTGAATCCCCTGAACCTCTACCGGATCACCTGGAAGAACGAACCGAAGGAGAATGGCGGGCTCTTCAACAGGGGGAACTGGCTCGAGTTTCCCCGCGAGCTTACCGGGGTCGACGCCCGGATCATTGGATTGATCGGGAAGTACTTCCCGACCGGCGCCCACAAGGTCGGCGCCGGATTCGGCTGTCTCGTCCCGCGTCTCGTCTCGGGAGAGTTCGATCCCGCGACCCAGAAAGCCGTCTGGCCCTCCACCGGCAATTACTGCCGCGGCGGCGCCTTCGATTGCGCGCTGCTCGCCTGCAAGGCGATCGCGATCCTTCCCGAAGGGATGAGCAAGGAACGATTCGAGTGGCTGAAGGCGATCGGGACCGACGAGATCATCGCGACGCCCGGATCCGAATCGAACGTCAAGGAGATCTACGACATGTGCTGGACGCTCCGAAAGGAGCGCGGCAACGCCGTGTCGATTTTCAATCAGTTCGAGGAATTCGGGAATGCGATCTGGCACTACGCGATGACCGGCGGGATCGTGGAAGAGGTCTTCGAGCAGGTTCGCGCGCCGGAGAGCCGCCTCGCCGCCTACATCTCGGCCACCGGGTCCGCCGGGACGATCGCCGGCGGCGACTATCTGCGAACCCGTTTCCCCAATGTGAAGGTCGTCGCCACCGAGGCGCTCCAGTGTCCCACGCTGCTCCGCAACGGCTTCGGCGACCACCGCATCGAGGGAATCGGCGACAAGCACGTCCCCTGGGTGCACAATGTCAGGAACACCGACATGGTGGCCGCGATCGACGATGAGCAGTGCATGAGCCTCCTGCGCCTCTTTAACGAGGAGGAGGGGATTCGCTTTCTGGAAGGCTGCGGCGTGAAGCCCGATGCGACCGCCAAGCTCCCGCTCGTGGGGATTTCGAGCATCTGCAATCTCGTCGCCGCGATCAAGACCGCGAAGTACTACGAGCTCGACGGCCGGGACATTCTGTTCACGCCACTTACCGACTCGATGGATCTCTATGGGTCGCGGAAGCTGGAACTGCGTGAAGAACACGGTCCGTACACGCGAGAAACGGCGGCCCGCCACTTCTCGCGGTACATCGAAGGAATCGGTACGGACAACCTCCGCGAGCTCTCCTACCCCGATCGCAAGGCCATTCATAATCTAAAATACTTCACTTGGGTCGAACAGCAGGGAAAGACCGTCGAGCAGCTCGACCAGCTTTGGGAACCGGACTTCTGGACGGAAACCTTCTCGCAGGTCGCCGAATGGGACGTGATGATCGCGGATTTCAACGCCCGCACCGGCCTCCTGAAGGGACTGGCGTAGGACGATCAACCCATCAACCTGGAGCAGTTCATGACGACAGACAAGAAGAAACTCGCGATCCTCGCGGTCGGCGGCAACGCGTTGATCCTTGATGACAAGCATAAAAGCGTTCAGGATCAGTACGCGGTGTGCGTGGCCACCTGCGCCCACATCGCCGGCCTCGTCAAGGCCGGCTACAAACTGGTCATCACCCACGGCAACGGTCCTCAGGTCGGATTCATCCTGCGCCGGAGCGAGCTGGCGCGGCACGAGCTCCACGAGGTCCCGCTGGACTCGTGCGGAGCTGATTCGCAGGGCGCGATCGGCTACCAGATCCAGAAGGCGATGTACAACCACATGCGCGGATGGGCGGATCCGCCGCCTGTCGCTACCGTTGTCACCCAGACGGTGGTCGACCGCACCGATCCGTCGTTCCAGAACCCCTCCAAGCCAATCGGGTCGTTCATGAACGAAGCCGACGCCGCCGAGCATCGCGACAAGGATGGCTGGGTGATCGTGGAGGACGCCGGCAGGGGCTTCCGGCGGGTGGTTCCCTCCCCGCGGCCGAAGCGGATCCTCGAGCTCGAGATCATCCGGCGCCTTGTGGATGAGGGGACTGTCGTCGTCGCGGTCGGAGGCGGCGGGATACCCGTGGTCGAAGAGAGCGACGGTACAATTGTCGGAAGCGAGGCGGTGATCGACAAGGACCTCGCCACGAGCCTGCTCGCGAAGGAGCTGAAGGCGGACCTCCTCATTATCTGCACGGCCATCGAGAAAGTCTCGCTCAACTACCGCAAACCCAATGAGAGGGCGATCGATCGCATGACGCTCGCCGAGGCAAGGCAATACCTGAAGGAGGGCCACTTCGCGCCCGGCAGCATGAAACCGAAGATCGAGGCGGTGATCGAGTTCCTCGAGAGTGGCGGGCGTGAGGCGCTGATCACCGATCCCGAGCATCTCGTCGCCGCGATCCGCGGCGAGGCGGGAACCTGGATCGTCGCGTGAGCAAGCCGGCCTCGCGATCGGCAACCGCCCTCGCTTGCGTTCGCTGCGGCCACCGGTCGCGGGTCGCAGACGGGACCTATGTCTGTCCCTCGTGCGGCGGCAATCATCTCGTCGACTACGACTTGGAAGGCGTCCGCGCATCGTGGCGCCGCGACGACCTCGAGCGATCCGCGGACCGCACGATCTGGCGCTACGCGCCGCTTCTGCCCGTGGCGGGACGGCTCGACGGCCCCCCGGTTGGATGGACGCCGCTCGTTCCCGCGCCGAAGCTGGCCGCATCTCTCGGGATTCGCGAGATCCAGATCAAGGACGACGGGCGAAATCCGAGCGCGTCGCTCAAGGACCGCGCGAGCGCCGTCGCGCTCCAGCACGCCCGTGAGAACGGACACGATCTGGTCACGGGCGCATCGACCGGCAACGCCGCCTCCGCCACCTCCGTCCTGGCCGCGGCGGTCGGCATCCGAACGCGAATCTTCGTTCCGCGCACGGCTCCGAGAGCGAAGATCGCCCAGCTCTTGACCTTTGGCTCCGAGGTTTTCGCCGTCGACGGCACATACGATCAAGCATTCGACCTCTGCCTCGAGGCCACGCGGCGGTATGGCTGGTACAACAGGAACACCGGGTACAACCCGTACACGCGCGAGGGGAAGAAAACCGTCTCGTTCGAGATCTGCGAGCAGCGCGGTTGGGCGGTCCCGGACCTCGTGGTGGTCCCAGTGGGCGACGGGAACATCATCTCGGGAGTCTGGAAGGGATTTCGCGAGTTCGAGCGTCTCGGGTTCACGGACCGCTCCCCTCGACTCCTCGCGGTGCAGGCCGACGGGAGCGCGGCCATCGTCCAGGCATTGCACGGCGACGGCGTGATTCGTCCCGTCTCGGGCGAGACCGTGGCCGACTCGATCTCGGTGAGCCTTCCGCGCGACGGAGAGGCCGCGGTCAAAGCGATCCGCGAGTCGGGAGGCCTTGGCGTGACGGTCCCGGACGATGCGATCCTCGCCGCGATCGGTGAGGTGGCGCGCGGATCCGGGGTCTTCGGCGAACCGGCCGCGGTCGCCGCGTGGGCCGGTCTCAAGGCAGCCGTCGGCCGGGGGCTTGTCGACCCGGCCTGGTCGGTCGTCATCCTGAACACGGGAAGCGGGCTCAAGGACATTGCCTCGGCGATGAAGGCCGTCTCCGAGCCCCGCATCATCTCGCCGGACGCATCCGCTCTGGACGCGCTCTTCGGAGCCTGGGGCGTTGCTCCGGGGTGAATCGATCGTTCGATAGGGGAAAGGAGCCAGACCATGAGAAGTTTCGCGGGTCGTGACATCCTCTCGCTGAAGGACTTCGAGAGGGATGAGTACTACCGCGTGTTCCAGGTGTGCGAGGAGCTCGCGCACCACGCCAGGAACCGCCGCAATACGGACCTCTGCGCCGACAAAACGCTCGTGACCGCCTTCTACCAGCCGAGCACCCGTACGCGCCTCGCGACCGAGGCTGCGATGCATCGCCTCGGCGGGCACGTGGAGGGATTCTCCGACGACAAGATGACCCGCGCCGGCCACTACTACCAGGAGTCGATCAAGGCCCCGGTCCACCTGCGGGAGTATTACGGCATCTCCCACCC
>CAZNRY010000071.1:0-19185 GCA_964575675.1 uncultured bacterium | reverse complement strand
CCTTAGCCCTGTACTGGCGCCAAGCTCCTCGTCTTCCTCCGTCAGCCGCGAGTTCGCTTCGCTTCCACATGATCCCTTTCCAAAGACGACGGCGAACGGCGTACACGCCAGAATCCGGAGATCGAGGAGAAGCGACCAGTGCTGGATGTACCACATGTCGTGGGCGAACCTCTCCGTGTAGGCGAGTAAGTTACGGCCCCGGACCTGGGCCCAACCCGTGACGCCGGGCTTCGCCGCGAAGCGCCGATGATAGTCGGAACCGCACAAGGGCAGGTACTTCGACATGAGAGGCCGTGGGCCCACCAGACTCATGTCTCCCTTCAGCACATTCCAAAGTTGCGGTAGCTCGTCTATGCTCGTGGTCCTAAGCAGCCTCCCAAGTCGGATAAGACGACAGGCGTCCGGTAAGTGGCGTCCGTCGGCGCCACGTCGATCCATCATCGTGCGGAACTTGTACAGTACGAAATCACGCTCCCCGAGGCCCGGACGTCGTTGGCTGAAGATCACGGGACGCCCCAGACCTACCGCGATCGTGAGGCTGATCACGAGCAGCAAGGGCGCGAGAACGACCAAGAGCAATCCGGCAATGGCAAGATCCATTGCTCGTTTGAGTCTTAGTTCCGCCAAGGAGGCGTGGACCAGACCAGTCCGGGATCCCTCGCATTCCATGGACCTTGGCTCGATCGCGCTCATGTCCTCTGACTTTCTCCGGCGACGGGTACGGGAGTCACGCTTTCTCGATACAGGAATCGCTCGTCATGCCGGCGCTCAGGTACTTGTACAACCTCTCTGTAGACATTATCGACCTTCCAAGCGATGTCCCTCCAACGGTATCCTGCAGCCTTCTCTTGTCCTCGGCGTCCGTATTCCAGACGCTCCTCGGGATTCTCCAGAAGGGCATCCAGTGCCTCCGCCAGGGCCTCCGCGTCACCCGGCGGGACGAGGAGCCCTTCCTGGCCATGGGTCAACACGTCCCGGTATCCCTCGATATCCGACGCCACGATCGGCAAGCCCGCGGCCATCGCCTCCAGCAAGATCATCCCGAAGCTCTCCCGGCCAAGGCTCGGGGCGCAAAGCACGTCCGCCCAGGAACAGCAGCTTACCACGTCAGTTCTGGTCGCGGCGCCGAAGAAACGGACGTCGTCTCGTAACCGGGACGGAACCGATCGCAGCGCAGCCTTCCGCTGGGGGCCATCTCCCGCGATCAAGAGCTCGACATCGTCCCGTCGGCCACGCAGCCGGGTGAACGCCCGGATGAGCACAGGAAGGCCCTTCCGTTTGACCAGCGCCCCGACGAAGAGCAGGCGCCACTTGCGTCCTCGGGCGCTCAGCAACTCAGGGACCCCGCGTTGCGAGGCGGCGCGGGCGAAAAGGTCATAGTCAACGCCGTTCGGGATGATCCTGTAATCTCCGGGGAAGAACCGCCCTACTGCACGGTATGCAGTGAGGCTGACCGGTATCAGGATGCTAACCTTCCGCAGCAACCGCCGGAGCGGGTGGCCGAATAGCTCAATTAGCCGGTCACGCGGGTAGTTGCTGTGCAGGGTCGCGACGACAGGGCAGGATGCGTGCCGTAGGGCAAGTAGCGGAAGCGTGGGCATCAGGGGATTGTGAATGTGCAAGAGGTCGAAGCGTTCCTGCTCGAGGATACGTCTCAGGGTGGCCCCCAAACGCACCCCAACCGTAACGCGGGAAATGCTGCCGTTGTACGCCAAGGGGAAGTCGCGTCCCAATCGGATGACCTTCGGGCCGACCTCGGTGGAAACCTCAGGCCGCCCGCCTGTAAGAACGATCACCTCATGCCCCCGCCGGGTCAGCTCCAGGGATAGGGAGCGCACGTGCTCGCTGATCCCCCCCGGTCGGGGATAGTAGAACTCGGTGACCATACCGATCTTCAAGGAGACGCTGCTCCTTTCTGGACGCCTCTCAACATTCACGAACGCTCGTCTCGTACAGCGGGTACAACACACACCACTGCTCGGGCCGCTGCCGGACCTCGCATTCCAAGGCGCTGGCGAATTCCTGGACCACGTCACCATCCCCCCCTAGGGGAGGATGCACCTTGATAACATAGCCAGCGCCATCGCGCAACAGAAAGATCGGTATCAGGGTGGCCCCTGCCCTTCGAGCGATCTTCACACCCCCGGAGACCATGATCCGCGTCCCCCCCAGGAAGCGAACCGGTTCGCCGCCGCCGTCGAGAACGCGATCAATCACCATTTCAGCGTGACCCCCCTGACGAAGGTGGCGGTAGAGACGTTGTCCAGAGCCGTCCGAGGGGAGCACCTCATAACCCGCTCGCCGTCGGATGTCCGTGAAGAACCTAAACAAGCCCTCCGGCGTCAGCTCCTCGGCCACGACGGCAAGGTTGGGCAACCGATCGGCCAACCAAGCCGCCGCGAGATCCCAATTCCCTAGGTGCCCGGTTAGAAAGCAGAGCGGCCCCCGCTCGGCCCACCCACCGAAATGCTCCTCCCCTTCCACGCGGATGCGCAGCCGCTTCGTCAGGGCCGGGCGGGTGGCCAGGGCCAGAAATTCGCCCCAGTAGGCCCCGTATGATTCGAAGACATCGACAGGTTGCACCGGATGTGCCCGGAGCACACCCGGCACGGAGCCGTCGGGGGAGATGGCGTACTCCCGAATGCGGGTCAGATTGTCGGCCACAATCCACCTACTGCGATGGAACCGGCCGATCCACCTCCCGCACACTCCTGCCGACCGGATGAGGAGCCGGGTGGGAAGGACTCTCGCCAGGAGTACACCGACGTGTAGAAAGTTGAAGAATCCCCAGGAACCGCCGAATACGCGAAAACCGTCCTGCTGGCGATCGCCCGGTCTCTTCGCCGGTCCCACTAGTCGACCGCCATCTCACCGACCATGCTCCAGCGGAGCCTGACCTCAAGCTGCCATCCCTTCCTTCGCACCGCGGATGGCCATGCCCCTGTCCGATCGACATGGGCGAGGGTGCACGTGGACTCGAATCGTCCAGGGAGGAGCGCCTTCCAAGGTGCGCTCCGCCAGGCCACCGAGTAGGTTTTCTCCACCTGAAGAGGACCGACAATCCATCGTTTGTCTTTTTGCTTGAGTCCGACGTATCCCGCTTGGACCCCGCGCAACCCGTCAATCAGGCCCCAACGGACTTGTTCGAACTCGATCCGGAATGACCCGAGGTTCTCCACCGCGGACGAGGACAAGGCCACATCGACAGCGTCGGAGTTCGGGCCCGCCCAGTGGCCGATCAACTCACCCTCCGTCATCAACGATCGGGTCGGATCGTTGTCGTAGTGGAAGTAGACCTCGGGGTCGAGGTGGGCGTACTCCACTTCGAAGTCCCCGGCAAAACCCAGGGGGTTCCCCCATCGCAGACCTGCCAACTGGGCGAAGCTCGAGATGGGCGACTCCTTCCCCTCGGATGCGGAGTCAAGGGACACGATCCGGTTGATGAGAAACTCTCCGTATGCCGTGAACGGGGGGATCGCGACGAGCAGATCCGTGCCCACCACCTTCTTGTCGTCCGTGCCCGACCGGTCGGCGATGTCCTGTGTCATGGCCACCAGGATCCCGACTGGGTTGACATAGGCGAGGTCGATCCCGCGCCCGCCGTATGCGACGGCTTCATAGATGCCCCATTGCAGGGGAAGCGGGGGATGGATCTCCAGACGATGAGCCGCGAAGTACGCGTCGTTCCGCCGGAATCTTGCGTCGGCCCTCGCCCGGCCAGACCCGGGCGATAGCAGGGCTGGGTCAGACGACGCAGGTTGCGGATTGGGTCCCCTGAGGGTTTGGGCGAATAGACTCACGCCGTCGACAAGGCGCGTGTGGAGGCGAAGGGACACGCCGTCCATGGGGAACGCATTCTCGCTGAGGAAGAGCGTTCCCCGGCGACCACTGCCCCAGCGCCGGTCCTCCCGCCCCACGCGAACCTGAAGCGCCTTAGAGCCGACCGCGAAGATCGCTCGGTCGTTGCGGGCCTTGGGGTCCGTGAGAACCCCGCGAGCATCCGTTGGCAGGTTGTCGACCCACCGATGCCGCCCGGGAAACGGCGTAACGGCGCTGTAATCCTCGTAGAGACGAAGCTGGATCCCCACGTGCCGCGCGAAGGCTGCATCCAGTGCGAGAGCGAGAAGTTGCTCGCGACGCGATCTCCGGTCGAGATCCGCCAGGGAATCCAGGCTTGCGGACGAACCGTAGAACTGAACGCCCAGACCGTATCGCCAGCGCTCGGATGGAGAGGATCGCACCGCCTCCTTGGTCCCCTCACCATCGGGCGCGCCGGCCTCATGAACCGAACCCGGGATCGAGGCACTCAGAATCTCTAATCTGAGGCGCTTCAGTCGCCGCCGGTCCCCTGGGTGAACGGGTTTCGTGATGGCTGTGTGTAGAATCTCGCGCGTGATCCGTGCCGCATCCTCTATGGGAATGGGGCGCGACTCCAGGCTTCCCCACCAAAAGCCGAGGGAGCGGAAATGCTCCAGATCATCGTAGACGGGGCTGTCCAGCGGGAGGTTCCACGCATCCTGTGCTCGAGTCGCCTCGCAGATCAAGAGCGAGCCGATCGCCACGCATACCCAAGATGCGAACACCTGACGGTGCAGGGGTAGACCTCCGCAAGTGCACATTCTGGAACCGGCAAACTTCCGGCCCGCAGTGTGAGCTCACCAGCACGCGAGGACAAGCGGAGAAACTCGCCCCTAAACGTGCCGGCACACCAGCCGGGCATGCCCCGGCGACCCGGAACCGACAGCGACCCGTTCAGTCCATAAGGTCCTTCCATCCGGCCTGAGAGGATTGGCTATTGCTTGATCCTGTCTCAGCATGCTAGAAGACGACTATGCGAGAGTGCTACCTGGACCGATCCCTAGACGACATGGAACGAAACCCAGGCCGCCTCAGATCGAAGCAGGTCTTGTTGATTCGCACCGCGTTCCTCGTTGCGATGCTCCTGGGGGGGAGGATCGAGACCGCGTCCGCCAAGGAACCCAGCTCCCAGCAGATCCAGGATGCGATGGCCAGGACGGGCATGACAAGGGAGGAGCTGATCCGCCTCTACCAGGAAGGAAACCTCCCGCAATTCGAGGACTCCTTGGGCCAGGCAGCGACTCCACCCGGTCGCACCGAGCTCCCTCAGGGAATCCCCGTTGTCGTCTTGCCGAGCGGATCGCGGCCCTCGGAACCCATCAGACCCGAATCGATCGGCACGACACCTGGCGACCGAACCCCGGCAGGCAACGTGCTGTTTGGCCACGATTTCTTCCGGCTCCAGCCTGGGCTGTTTTCGCAAAGCGCCTTCGGCCCCGTGCCGGAAGACTACGTGATCGGCACCGGGGACCAGGTCGTCATCGAGACCTGGGGTGATGTGGAGCTGCACCTGGAGCGGATCGTGGATCGCGATGGCACAATCCTCCTTCCCAAGGGGGGAAAGATCCTCTGCTCGGGACGGACTCTCGCAGACCTGAAGGACGCGGTGCGAGAACGCCTAGCCCGATCCTACTCCGGCATCGGAGCGACACCCGACGAGGGTTCGACCCACCTCGATGTATCTCTCGGGAAGCTGCGCGCCATCCGGGTCTTCGTCATCGGAGAGGTGACGCAACCGGGCGCCTATGAGCTGAGCTCCGTCGCGACGATCTTCACAGCCCTGTATGCGGCGGGCGGACCTTCTTCCTCGGGATCGATGCGGGAGATCCGCCTTGTACGAGGGGATCAGGTCGTGGCCCACCTCGATGTCTACGACTACCTGCTCGCAGGGGAGCGGAAGAACGATGTGGTCCTGCACGAATACGACACGGTCTTCATTCCCCCGCGAGGAAAGACGACCCAGCTTGTGGGTTCGGTCAACCGGCCGATGATGTTCGAACTCAACGCGGCGGAGAACTTGAGCGATCTCCTCCGTTTCGGGGCCGGATTCACGCCGGATGCGGCGACCGAGATCCTCCACGTCGAGCGGATCGTACCCCCAGCCGAACGACGGCCCGGCGAACCGGACAAGACCCAGATCGACATCCCGCTGGATCCTCAGACCGGCCTGCCCAAGGAAGCCAACCAGTCCGGTCTCTGTGACGGCGACGTAGTCCACGTTGGCGTCATCGCGGAGCGAACCGGGAACTGGGTGGAGATCCAGGGTGCGATCAAGCGTCCAGGGCGGTATCAGTTTTCCGAGGGGATGGATGTCGCATCCCTTGTCGACCAGGCCGGCAAGACGTGGCCTGAGGTTTTGGTGGAACGAGCCACCATCGACCGGGTCGATGCTGACGGCAGCTACAAGAGCTTCGACTTCCCCTTGGGTGATGTCCTGAACGGTAAAGGGGAAACGATTCTCCTTAGACCAATGGACCAGCTTCGGGTCTTCTCGAAGTGGGAGCTCCAGGACCGGTATTCGGTCTCCATCTCCGGCGAGGTCCGGCAGCCCGGTTCATTCGCCTACCGCGAAGGGATGACCCTGCGGGATCTCATCCTGAGGGGGGGGGGTCTGCTGGAATCGGCGGACAGGATCCGGGTGCAGGTCTCCCGTGTACGGCGCGAAGCCCTGGAAAACAGGGACCTGAGCCAAGCACCTGCCGAAATGGTCGACCTGATCGACGTTTCTCTGGGTGCGGACTTTCTCACCGGCGACAACAGCTTCCTCCTCATGCCGCACGACCGCGTTGCGGTACGAAACCTCCCCTGGTGGGAGCAACCCAAGAGCGTGACCCTTCGGGGAGAGGTCTTCTATCCCGGCGTCTATACGTTGGAGGGACCTGGGGATCGGCTGTCGGATGTCATCAGGCGGGCGAACGGCCTGAAACCCACTGCCTTCCCCGCCGGCGCCCGTGTCAGCCGCTCGAAAGACAGCATCGGCAACGTCGCCATCGATCTTGGGTGCGCCCTTCGTAGCCCGCGGACTTCCTGCGATCTCATCCTCTACGACGGAGATGAGGTGATCATCCCTGAGACGCCTCAGACGGTGAAGGTCACCGGCGCAGTAGGCTATCCGACCAGTATCGCCTACACGGAAGGCCGCAAGCCCGGCTATTACGTCGATCGAGCAGGAGGATGGACCGAGGGAGCCGACAAGAAGAGGACCCTCGTCGTCTATCCCAACGGGATGTCTCGGCCGGTTCGCCGGCTCATGCCGGATCCCAAGGTCCTGCCCGGCTCGACGATCGTGGTGCCCTATCAAACTCCCGGGCAAAAGCCGGACCGCCTGGCGAACATGGAGAAGATCATCGGCATCCTCTCCAGCCTCGCGGTTACCTATCTGGTCATCGATCGGACGGCAAGGTAGCCCCGTCATGGTAGCCTTGTGCGCCCCTTCACAGCGACCCGACCCCGTCGAATGGACCGGATGTAAGTCCTCGCCCTGCCCCGTCTCGTCAAGCTTGAGCTGAATCGTCATCGTTGGACCTCGAGAGGAGGTTCGACGATGGATGATCGAGCACGTCGATTCCGGACCGCAGCCCTTCGGTATCACCGCGGCAAGTCCGGCCGCGGGATTCGCTACCCAGAAGAGCTTCATCAGGAGGCCGTCTCCTACGCCAAGGCGCGCCGGCAGAGGGGGGATTCTCTGCTCGCGATCTCGCGGGACCTTGGGGTCAAGCCCGTGACGCTCTCCCGCTGGTTACAGCAGACGCACGATCCTGAGTTCCGACGCGTAGAGATCGTGACTTCCGGCCACCCCACCCTGGGATTGACAGCGGCGACCGGAGTCACGGTAACGACGCCCAGCAGGATCCGCATCGAGAGGTTGGACCTGGAGTCTCTGATCACCCTGCTCCGCCGGTTGGCATGATTGGCAGCACCCGGCAGCTCACCGTCTACGCCTATGGCGCCCCGGCGGATCTGCGGAAGGGTTTTGACGGCCTCTACGCCCTGGTCGTGGGAGAGCTGAAGCGGAATCCCCTGGGCGGGGATCTGTTCGTCTTCGTCAGCCGGAATCGACACCGGGCCAAAGTCCTGTTCTGGGATGGCACAGGGCTGTGCGTGTATGCCAAGAGGCTCGAGCGTGGGTGCTTCGCCTGTCTGTGGCAGGAGAAAACGTCGGGTCCTCTGCGGTTGACCATGAGTGAGCTGCAGCTCTTTCTTGAGGGAAGCACGGCTGTCGGTCGGATTGCATGTCGATGGCTGGTGTTCGGTCACCGCCCCTCTTCGCACCTCTCCCTATTTCACCACAACGATCTTCCGCCTCTCGCCCCCTGGCTCGCCCTCACCCGATACCAATACACGCCACTGGGTGCTCTTTGGCCGCCATCGAGCCAGCCATCCCATCGCAGCTGCGTCGGACCAGGCAAGATCCTTCCTCGGTAAACCTCTCGCACCTGTCGACCAGCAACATCGTACAACTCGAGGATGACGTCCTCAGGGAGATCAGAGACGAGCTGGATCACCTGCTCGTTGCGTGCCGGGACAGGCCGAATCCAGCCCAGTTGAACCCCACGCTCCGGCGTCCAACCCTCTGCTCCTCCACGTGGTGCCTTTAACTCGTTGCGCCGCATCGGCCCGCCCCAGCGTTCGGGGGCGCAATGAGCAGCCTGCCGGATGGCCGGCGGAGATCCGTCGCTCACTGCGTTCCGGAGGGCTCGATCCCATTCTCCTCGGAGGGTACGTCAACGGATGGCGTCCCCCTGTGGGAGCATTCAGGCGTCGGATCGGCTGGCTTGCCGATCCGACTCGAACCACATGGTCTATGCGGACAACCCGGACGAGTTCCACCCGAAGATGGACCGGTTCCTGACCGCCTCCTACGCCTGACCGACCGCCTGATAGGCCGGCGCGCGTCCGCCCGGACCGACATACCGCGCGCTTCCAAACGCGAGGATCGGGTAGAAGATGAAGGAAAGCAGGAGAAGCCCGATCGCGAAGGCGGCCTCCTTCCCGAAGCTCTTTGCGAGCTCGATGTAGACCAGGACGGAGACCACGATGTTCACGCCGGGTATGAAGAAGAGCAGGAACCACCAGAGCGGCTTCCCGACGATCTCGAGCAGCACGATCATGTTGTAGATCGGAATGATCGCCGCCCATCCGGGTTTGGCCGCCTTCTCGAAGATCTTCCAGGCGCAGATCACATAGAAGACCATGAAAACGAGCGCCAGGACCCACGTGCCGGCAGCAAGGCCGGCGAAGAAGGCCGGCGCCGCGTGATCGTTCATTCTTTGCCCCCTTTTCCGCGTCCGCGGACGGACGCCATGGGTTTGTACTGCGCCGATACTACCCGGCCAGTGTATCGCCGCAAGGACGAACAGTGGGGGGGGGCAAGCGCACGCGTTCACAAGCACCCCGTGCGGCGCCGCCGGCCCCGTAACGGCGCCGGGGCTGAACCCAGGTCGGGTGCGCCTCGGACCGGCGGGTGCGCAGAGCGCCGCATCCCGCCCTCCCTCGAGACTTCCTTCTCGACCCGATGGGGGTACAATCGCGGCGAAAGGAGACGACCCGGATGTTCGACAAGCATGCGGAGCAGTACGACGGTTGGTTCATGAAGAACCGAACCGTCCTTGAATCGGAAGTGCGTTTGATCCGGCATGCCCTGCGCCGGCCGGGGCGGACCCTGAGCATCGGCTGCGGCAGCGGCCTCTTCGAGCAGATCCTTCGGGCCGAGCACGGAATCGACATCACCCACGGCGTCGAGCCTGCGGAGGGGATGGCGCGGATCGCGGAAATGAGGGGCATGACCGTCCGGCGCGGCACGGCCTCGGCCGTGCCCTACGGCGACAGCGAGTTCGACACGGTCCTGATGAACGGCACCCCAAGCTACCTCACCGACGTCACGAAGGCATTCGAGGAGGCGCTCCGCGTCCTGCGCTCGGGCGGACACATCGTCGTGGGAGACGTCCCAGCCAACAGCGGCTACGGGATGCTCTACCAGCTCGCCACGCAGCTCAAGACGTGGGACCACCCGGATCTCAAGAAGATCGCCCCCGCCGACCCCTACCCGATCGAGTTCGCGAGTCTCGCTCACTGGCGCACGACGGAAGAGCTGAGCCGGGCCATGATCCAGGCGGGTTTCTGCGACCTCGAGTACGCGCAGACGCTGACGCGGCATCCCAGGTACACGAACGACGCCGTCGAGGATCCGGTCGTTGGTTTCGACCGCGGCGGCTACGTGGCCATCCGGGGAAGGAAGAAGTAGCCCGCACTTCTCACCAGCCTTCTGCCGCAACGGCGCATTTGGCCGCATCTGCGGCGCCGCGGCTACCGGGCTGCCCCCGGCGGGGTCGACATCCTCTGGCGCATCTGCTGGATCATGTTGCGGTCTTCCGGATAGGGCGCCCTCGAGATCGCGCCCTCCGCAAACCGCCCCGCCTCATCGCTCCGGCCAAGGATCAGCAAGCACCGCGTCATCGCCAGCGCCAGGCTTCCAAAGACCCTCGGCCGCCAGCTCTTGTACTGCAGGGCATGGGAATAGCTCGCGACCGCCGCATCGAGGAACCCGAACGCCTCGTAGTTCAGCCCGAAGTTGTAGTGGAAGAACGACTCCTCCCCCGTTTCTTCCTTCGACGACGGCGATAGCGGCGCCGGGCCCTGAACGGGCCTGCGCGCCGAGAACGCAACCGGCTGCCGCGGATTGCGGTAGAGCGTGATCGTGCGCGCGTGCGGCGCCGGCGAGTTGAACGTCGCGGCCTTATCGAACCGGACCCCGAGACTGTCGTAGAAGGCGAGCTGTCGCCGGAACAGATTCGCATCGCCGCGGTATCGATTGCTCACCTGGCTCGTCGTAACGATGAGATCGGCCGCCTCGTAGAGATCGAGATCATAGAACGCCTCGGAGCGCTCCGGCTTCACCTGGAACATCGGGACGATCTGGACTGCATAGAGAACACCGCCCGATTCCCGCTTCAGGATCCGCGCCCGGACCTCGGGCTCGAGGGGGGCAAGATGGAGCGGATCGAGCAGGTCCGGACCCAGCGTCTCGGTCACAATCAACGCCCCCGGGGGAACGTTCGCCTTGATCCACTTCCGCGCCTCGGTGCGGGGATCGGGTCTCAACCGATTCTGGTAGGCCTGCGCGCCCCCCACCTGTCCCGCGAGCAGAACGAGGGCCGCGGCCGCTACCACGGCCTGTTGGGCAGCAGATCCCCTCGGCCTTCTCCTCGCGAGCGTGGGGATCTCCGCCAGCATCCCCCCGCAGATCAGCAGCGCGGGTGGAAGCAGCGGAAGAAGGTATCGGTCCGCCTTCATGTTCCAGGAACCGATCATCACCCACATCGGGATGAGAAACGCGGCGAGCACGAGAACCCAGGCGCGGCGCCTCGATGCGAGCAAGTGGACGAGACCGGCGGCCAGCAGGAGCGCGGATGGCCAGCCCAGAAGCCTGTTGGCCATCGCATCGGCATAGAACAGCCAGGTGGACGTCCCCGCCGAACCGAAGTGGCCAAGACGCATGTGCGCGCGTTCGAGGGAGAGGTCGTGCCAGAACGTCTTCAAATCGAGAAAGATGAATGGAGATGTCGCGGCGAAGGCCGCAACGAGAACCGCCCCCGACAGCGCCAGAAGCTTCCAGGCCGGCTTCCCCGCCTTCCTCCCCTTCTTCGCTCTGCGCGAACCGCCGCGAGGGGCGAGAAGATGGGCCGCGAGAAGCGGGATCACGACGAGAATCCCCGTGTACTTGGTCGAGGTCGCGAGCGCCGCCGCCAGACCGGCCATCACGTAGTTCCGTCTGCTGGGGGCGTCCAGGATTCGCAAGGCGTACATCAGACTCAGCGTCGCGTAGAACGTCAAAGGGACGTCCACCTCCACGACGACGCTCTGAGCCGCGTGCAGAGGGTTCAGCGCCAGGAGCAGCGCCGCGGGCACAGCGCACGCGAGACCGCCGATCTGCTTCCCGATCCGATAGACCAGGAAAACGGTCCCGGCGGCGAAGAGGATCGTGACGGCGCGCCCCATGACGAGAAACGCCGTCGGATCGGTCACGTAGAGCACCCGGAAATCGATCGTCGAGTGGACGCGCCCGGCCGCGGAGAGCAGAACGTACAGGATCCCCTGCACGATGAACTGGATGTAGATCGTTAGACTCGGATAGTTGAAGAAGCGCGGGTTCAGGTCCAGGTGGCGGGCGGGACCCCACCCCCACATCTCCCACGCCCTGCGCAGGGGCGTCGCTTCCTCGAAAACGTCGGGAAGTCCCCACCTGATGCCATAGATCCTGAAGAGGGCTGCGAACAGGACGAGCAGGATCGGAACAACGTACGGAAGGCCGGCGATCGGCTGCTTGAACTTCATGACCGACAGAGGGTAGCACGCCGGGATGGCATGTCCACGTCGATGATCAGAACGGATGGGAAACCGAGAAGTTGATCATCCAGAGACGGAAGTCGTCCGCGGCGAGGTCGTGCAGTTCCTCGTCCCATTGGAGGAACGCCTCCGTCCTCACCCACGGAACGGGTGCCCATTCGAGAACGAGCGAGGAATGCAGGTAGGTGTAATCGCTCGACGCGAGGCTGAAGTTCAGCCCCTCGAAGACGAGCCCGTCGCTTCCCGATCCGTTCCGGTACTCGCGACGCCCGGCCTCGATCTCCATGTCGAACCAGAAGGAGTCGCTTCCCTCCCTGGCGATGCCGACGATCCCCCCATACCTGTCGAAGGACGTGTCGACCGAGGTGCTGTCGGCGGCCGGCCGGTCGGCGCGGAAGATCTCGTACTGCCCGCCGGCCCTGAACCGGATGTCGGGACCGGGATCGGCGTAGGCCGCTCCTCGGCGGCCGAGCAGCGCGCCCCAGAAAACGTCGGTCCCGATCTCACCCTTCCACTCGCGATGATCCTGGAAGATCTCCGACAGCTCCCGGTAATCCTGCCACTCGAAGTCGTGTTTCGTGTAGGGACGGATCGGAGAGCCAGCCGGAAGCTCGTAGCGCATCGCCGCCTCGCTGAGCCAGGAGGATGGAATCCCGAGGGTGTCGGCCGCATACTCGCGCTTTTCCGCACGGACGAGGAGAGAGAATCGATCGTTCCGGCGCGCCCTTCCGCTTGATTCCACCTCTCCGGCCCACGCTCTGTAGGAGCCGACGCGCGATCCAAGGGCGTCCTTGTGGCGATACCCTGCTTGGCCCCGAAGATCGAGATCTTCTCCGAACCTCCTTCGGACCTCCGCATGGCCGCGCAGTATGCGGGATTCGAGGATCGGCGCGAGGTCCTTCTCGCTCGTGTGCGACCAATCGGCCGCGAGCCGCAACTGGGACGAGAGGCCAAACGGCAGCGCGGATCGGTCCCAAGTTCCGGTCAAGTACCCGCTCGATCCGGCGGCCGGCTCGTCCTTGCCCCCCTGCGCGTCCCACTGGCCGTCCATGCGCAGGCGATTGCGTCCCGCTCGGTAGGCGGTCTCGGTGCGCAGGCTGTTCCGCGCCCGCTGCGCGCCGATCCTCGCCACGTCGGTGATGAGGATGGAGACGGGCCCTTGTGCGCCCGAGGCGAGCCGCGTCTCGATCAAACCGAGCGTGGTCAGATCGCGCGAGAGAACGGGGCCCGAGTCGAGAACCTCCTCCACGGTGCCGTCCTGAAGAACCCGCTCGTCGAAGAGGCTTTAGGTCTGGAACTCCTCGCCGAGTCCCTCGAGCTCGACGCCGAAACGCCCGCCGAAGGACAACCCAGTGGCCTGCGTGGCATGGAGGAGCAGCGCCAAGAGCAGGCCCGAGATCCAGGGCGCACGGCCGCGGACAATCGGCACTCGCCGAAACATGGGCGGCACCGGAGCGTTCCCGGTCCTAGCGATCCGCGGCCACCTCGACTGCTCGATGGAGCAGCCCTTCGGCGATCCGCGCGGTGGCGAGCGCCTGCGAAGCGTCTCCCCTCGCGAGCTGTTCCCTTGCCTCCGCATGCCGCTGGCGCGCCGACTCGAGCATGTCGGCCGCCGCGGACGAACCGGACGCCAGGATCACGGGGGTCGCGTCCTGAATCAGCTGCTCGACGATCATGAGGGCGCGTTCAACCTCCTCGCCATCCGGCCGGCTCGACAGAAGCAACAAAGCCTCCAGGGCCGCCTGCCTCGCTTGTGTGGTCAGTTGCAGGGCAAGGGTCGGTCTCTGTTCGCGCTGCATCCGCAGGGCCCGCTCCTGTAGGCGCATCGCTTGGTCGCGAAGATGCACCGCTCTCGGATCATCCGACCCCTCGAGATTCACCCCGAGTTCCTCGAGAAGCGCCTGGGTTCGATCGATCGCGGCCTCGATGGATCCTCCCTCTCCCGATTCGCCGCTGCGCGCGCGCTGGAGCGCCCGCTGCACGAGATCACGGGCGGTCGCCGCAAGCCTGATCGCCTTTCGATAGGCCAAACCGCGATAGGCCTCCTGCGCGCGCTGGAGCTGCCAGAGACCGCCGTCCAGAAGCTTCCCGGCCTCGGCATCGCCGCGTTCGCGGACGATCGTCCCCGCATCCATCGCGAGATCGCGGGTCGACTCGATCAGGTCCCGTATCGACTCGTGCGCCTTGATCTCGATCTCCGCCGTCTCGATCGAGCGCCGCGCAAGCTCGCGGGCCTGCTGCGTCAACCGCATGGCCGCCCGCCAGGTTCCCCGGTCGTGCGGGTTGTACATGTGCCTGGCGTCGACCTGCATGTCGACCGCGTGATCGAGCAAGGCACCGGCGCGGGCGCTCGGCGAAGCGCCCACCTGGTCGCGCGCGCGATCGAGGATCCGATCGGTCCTCTCCAGCTCCTGCATCGGATCCCGGACGCCCATCTGTTGCGCCGCCGCGGCGGACGCCAGGAGTTGGCAGCAGACGACCAGCAGGAACAACGCGAGTCTTTGCGAGCGCATCGAAACATCACCTGCCTTCCAAAGACGACCCGTCCCGGTACACCCGGTGTACCCATGGGGACAGATCAGGGACGAATCCCGTGCCGCTCCATGCGGGAGTACAGCGTCCGTCTCGTCATGCCGAGGAGCGCGGCGGCCCGGCTCTTATTGCCTCCCGCCTTCTCCAGGGCGGCGAGAATGTAGCGCCGCTCCAGATCGTCCATCGACACGCCCTCGTCCGGAATCTCCGGCAGCCCAACAGGTTGCGATGCTCCGGACTCCCTGAGCGACGGGAAGTGCTCGGGCCCGAGGGGGGAATCCTCGGCGAGGATCGTCGCCCGTTCGATCAGGTTTTCCATCTCCCGTATGTTCCCGGGATAGGCGTAGCCGGACAGGAGTCGAATCGTCTCCGGCCGCACCCGGCCTGGGTCCATCCCTTTCTTTATCAAGAAACGTTCCACGAGAAGGGGGATGTCCTCGGGGCGGTCCCGCAGGGGAGGAATCACCAAAGGGAACACGTTGATCCGGTAGTAGAGATCCTCCCGGAAGGCGCCGACGCGCACGGCATCCTCGAGATTGCGGTGCGTCGCCGCGATGATCCGCACGTCGCTCTGTATCGGCCGCGTGCCGCCCACCCTCATGAACCGCTTCTCCTCGATCGCGGAGAGGAGCTTCACCTGCATCGGAAGCGGGAGGTCGCCGATCTCATCCAGAAAAACCGAGCCTCCATCGGCGACCTCGAAGAGGCCCTCCTTCCGTCGCACCGCGCCGGTAAACGCCCCCTGCTCGTGCCCGAAGAACTCGCTCTCGATCAGGTTCTCGGGGATCGCCCCGCTGTTGATCTTGACGAATGGGGCGCCGGCGCGGCGGCTGTGGTTGTGAATCGCCGCGGCGAGCATCGTCTTGCCCGTGCCGCTCTCGCCTCGGATCAGGGCCACCGCATCGGAGCCTGCTACCTTCCTCGCCAGCGAGAAGAGATCGATGACCGCGCGACTTCGTCCGACGAGGTTCTCGAAGCGTCCATCCTCGAGATCCTCGCCTGCGAGCCGAGACGCCCACCGGCGCAGGCGCTCCCGTTCGGCGAGCAGATCCCATCGCTCCCGAACGCGCTCGACCTTGACCAGGAGATCGAAGGAGCTGACCGGCTTCGACAGGTAATCGAACGCTCCCTCGCGGATCGCGTCCCGGGCGCTGCGCGGGTTCTCGAGCAGCTCACGCTGCCCGGTCAGGATCAGCACCTCGACCCCGGGGCGCTCGCGCTTCACCCAGCGGAGGAGCTCCATTCCGTCGGGCGGGGGCATGCGAACGTCGCTGATGAGGAGATGGAACTCCTCATTCTCGAGCCGGACGAGCGCGTCCTTTCCCGAGGAGACGGCGACGACCTCGCAACCGTGCTTCCTGAGCGCGGCCTCGATGTCTTCCCGGAACGACTCCTCATCGTCCGCGAGGAGGACCCTAAACAGCTTCGATTGGTCCGGCATCGGCCGCTCCCTTCTGATCGCGGGGAAGTATCAGGACGAACGTCGACCCCTTCCCCAGCTCCGAACGGACATCCACCCGCCCGCCGCACGAGCGCAGGATCGAATCCACGATCGCGAGACCAAGGCCCGAGCCGGTCGCGCGCGTCGTGTAGAACGGCTCGAAGATCCTCCGGCGGACGCGCGGATCGATTCCACCGCCCGTGTCTTCGACCTCGACGATGACCCACGAAGCGTCCGCCCGGGTCCGAACCTTGAGCTCGCCGCCGTTTTCCATCGCCTCGCGCGCGTTCAAGAAAAGATTCAAGAGCGCCTGCCGCAGCTGGCCCGGACCGATCCTGGCGCGCAGATGCGGATCTTGCGCCGAGAGCACCGACTCCACATGGGAGCGCTTGAGATCGTTGGCCACGAGATCGAGGGTCTCCTCGACGACATGAGGGACGGTACAGCTCCCGTCGCCTGCTGCCCCGCGGGCGAGCGAGAGGTAGTTCGTCACGATCCGGTCGAGCCGGTACACCTCGAGAGGGATCGTCTCGAGGAGATCCGCGACGCGCGCCGGGTCCACGCCCGTTCGCAGGTCCTCCTGTGCGCGCTCCGCGCGCGACTGGAGCGCGGCGAGCGGGTTGCGGATCTCGTGGGCGACCACGGCCGCAAGCTGCCCCGCTGCGGCCAGCCCGGCGGATGCCCTTAGCCCCCGCTCCGACCGCTCCAGTGCCCGGAAGACGCCCAGGAGGAGAACGGCCAAGATGGCGGCGATCAGGGCCGACCCGATCCCCGCCATCCACCAGATCCGGCGCAGAGCGGGCAGGATGGCGAAGAAACCCGATCCCCCCTCGACGGCGACCACGCCGATCACCTCGCCCCCCGCGTCCTCAATCGGCACGAAGCCGGTCTTGAAGAACGTCCCGCGGATCTCCGGGGCCTCGTAGAGGGAGGTCGTCACCGGAATGCCCGCCAGCGCGACGGCGACCTCGGGCTGCGCCCCGAGAAGCGGGTTCTTCTCGCCGAAGGAAATCGTCTCGTCCGTCCCGACGAGGTGCCGGCGGTGCGCGTCGATGACCTCGATGCCGCTCAAATCGCTAGATTCGGCGATTCGCACGAGGTCCGCGCGCACCCCCTCGAGTCGTGCGATCGAATCGCCCCGGGCGGGCGCGGCGATCCGGCCGGAGGCAAGGCTCTGCGCGATCGTCCGTCCCATCGAGAGAAGTCTCTCGTCGAGCTCTCCCTCGACCTGGACACGGACGTTTCGATAGGTCGAGATCGAGGTGCCGATGACGAGGGCGAGAAGACAGAGCAGAAGGACGCTCATCGCCGCGACATAGGTCCGCCGCGAGAAGCTGGTCGTCAGGCCCGAGGGTCCTTTCATCACTTTCCTCTCATGCCATGCCGCGAAGGGCATCGGCCGCGCGGCGCGACGAAACCGGCGCATTGCGCCACCCGAGCATAACGGAGGACCGGAATCCTGGCGATGGCCGGCGCTCTCCGTACGCCGGCGATCATCCGATGTACCGTACGGGACACTTTCCCCCCGCGCCGGGAGCGCCCGCGGGACCCGCCGATCCAACTCGACCCGATACACAGTGTTGGAGGATGGCCAGATAACGCGCCCGCAACATAGCAGCCCCGCGTTGGCATGTCTCTGGCAAGCACCCCGTGAAGGAATGCTGCCGCGAGCATCCGATCTTCTCGAAATCGGAGAGCCGCACGGGATCAACTGGAGAAAGGAGTCTGAGATGCTGCGAGGACGATTGATTCCATCGATGGCGCTGCTACTCGCGGCCGCAATGGTCATTGCCGGGTGCAGCGATGACTCGACCAAGCCGAAGGATGGCGCAACGCTGGATGAAACCCCGAACCTTGAGGGAGAGACGGGCGGGCTGACAACGCAGAGCGAGTCGCCGGCCTTCGGCGATGCCGCGCTCGCCTCCAGCGCCATGGCCGAAGCGCCCGCCGATGACGCGATGGCGGGCGATCCTCAGATCGTCCGCTGGGCGGTCGGAGATTCCGCGCGGATCTACGCGGTCACGCTTCTCTGGGGAATTCTAGCCTCCGACCCCGCGATCCGTACGGGCGATGCGGACAGCGGCGATGTGCCGGTCACGGACTGGACCGGGCATCTCGTCGTGAACCGCGGAGGGGTCGTCGTCCGCTCGACGATCGCCTTCGAGCCGGGCGATCACATCACCCGCCCGCGCACCGACCGCAAGCGCGTCGACTGGGTCAGCCGCACGACGGGGAGCTTCGATGGGCTGCGTCTTCTGATCCACCAGCCGATGCCCGAGGGCGAGACGGGCGAGCAGGACAGCCTCACGATCGTGGCCGGAACCCACACATGGAGCTTCCTCGTCAACGACCTCGCCGACCTCGAGTTGACGGAGGACGTCGACAACCTCGGCAACAAGTTCTCGATCCGGAGCTTCCTGGTGGAACGCGGCCCCTGCGGCCGCGGGTTCATGGGCGGGACATGGAATGCCCCCGTCGATCCCGATTCGATGGGCACGTTTAGGGGCCGGTGGGTGAGCCGCGACGGCGAGGTGAAAGGTTTCGTCAGGGGCCACTATGGAATCAATGAACGAGGGTTCCGTGTCCTCTTCGGAAAGTACGCAGACGAGTCGGGCAACTTCCAAGGCTTCCTTCGCGGAACCTGGGATCAGGCCGGACGCGAGGAAGGGCCGCACCACGGCCCGATGATGAGGAGCTTCGGAAACTATCGCGCCGAGATCCTCGACGCGGACAAGAGGCCCATCGGATTCGTGCGCGGCCACTGGCGCTCGACCCCGGGCGGAGGCGACGGGTTCTTCGAAGGCAAATGGTCGAAGGGATGTGCGCTGCCTTAGCTACTCCGCGGGAGGATCAGAGGAGTCCCGAGGCGTAGGGGCGGGGCGGACTGCAAGATCGCAGAGCGGGGGCGCGAGAATCTCGCGCCCCCGTTGTTGCTCGCATCGCGCGACTTACATCTACGGCCATCTGACGCCGTTTCGCGACGAACGGTGGTGAGAAATGCGGACTAG
>CAZNRY010000070.1:0-19227 GCA_964575675.1 uncultured bacterium | reverse complement strand
AGAACTTCTCGGGAATCGGGAGGGCCCAGACCATGCCGGTATCGTCGCCGGTCCCGATCATTCCGGCCGACCCGGGCATCGTCCCCGCCGCCGCGAGACTCTCATAGTCGAGGTTGACCGCCTCGGCCTCCGCCCCCGTGAGCACGGGGACCGACGATCCCCCCGGTATGTTCGCCTTCATCTTCAAGCCGCCGCGCATCCCGCCGCAAAGATCGTACACGAGGCTCTTGAGCGGCAACCCAAGAGGGACCTCATAGACTCCGGGCCTAACAACGGGCCCGCTGACCGAGAAGAGCTTCGTCCCCGGCGACTTCTCGGTGCCGAAGCCCCGGTAGGCCTTCGCCCCGTTGTCGATGATCCAGGGTAGGGCGGAGAGGGTCTCCACGTTGTTGACGACGGTCGGTCCTCCGAAGACCCCCACGACGGCGGGAAAGGGAGGCTTGATGCGCGGCTGCCCCCTCTTCCCCTCGAGCGATTCGATCAGCCCCGTCTCCTCGCCGCAGATGTAGGCGCCCGCGCCGCGATGGATCGTGACGTCGAGCTCGAAAGAGGTCCCGAACACCCCCTTCCCAAGGTAGCCCTTTTCGTAGGCTTCCTCGACGGCCTGCTTGATCCGGCGATACGGCAACCCGAACTCTCCGCGGATGTAGATGTAGGCGTGATGGATCCCGACGGCGAAACAGGTGATGACGATCCCCTCGATCAACTGGTGCGGGTCCAGTTCGAGGAGGTAGCGATCCTTGAAGGTGCCGGGCTCGCTTTCGTCGGCGTTGACGCAGAGATACTTCGGGAGAGGGGAATCCTTCGGCACGAAGCTCCACTTCAACCCGGTCGGGAATCCGGCGCCACCGCGGCCGCGGAGACCCGACTGCTTGACCTCCTCGGTCACCGCCTGCTGCTCCATTGCCAGAGCCTTGCGGACGGCGCGGTAGCCGCCCGCCTTCTCGTAGGCGGAGAGCGTCCACGACTCCGTGGCGCCGAAGTTCTTGGTCAGCAGTCTGGCCGTCAGATCCATTCGAATTCCTCAAGAACGACCCGAACTCCCATCAGATCTCCTCGGTCTCGCGGGACATCGCGTGGCGGTGCATGAGGCTAACCTCTGCCCCTTCCTTCCGCGCGCAACCCCTCTAGCAGCGCGTCGAGCCCGCCCTCGTCGAGGGGTCCGACGAACTCATCGTTCACCTGCAGCATCGGCGCCATCTCGCACGCGGCCAGACACTCGACTTCGTTCAAGGTGAAGAGCCCGTCGTGCGTCGTCTCCGCGAGATCGATTCCAAGCCTCCTCTTCAAGCACTCGAGCAGGTGCTCGGAGCCCATCATCTGGCACGAGAGGTTCGTGCAGACCTGGAGGTGGTAGCGTCCGACCGGAGCGCGATTGAACATCGTATAGAAGCTCACCACGCCGTAAACGTGCGACACGGGCGTCCCGCACCGTTCGGCGACAAAGACGACTGCCTCCTCAGAGACCCATCCGTGCTTTTCCTGGATCATCCAGAGAATCGGGAGCATCGCCGCCTGCTTCGTCGGATAGCGCGTGAAGAGGCGCGCCACCTCGGCCTCCTCCTCGGGCGAGAGGACGATCGGCGAGCCGCACTTGCGCAGGGGACATGAATCCCTCAGCCTCGGATTGTGCGCGGGGTCGGGCCGCTCGAAGGGCTGCATATCTCGCCTCCTAGCGATCCAACTCGCCCGCGATGACGTTGAGGCTTCCGAGGGTCGCGATCGCGTCGGCGATCATCCCGCCCTCGACCAGCCGGGGAAACGCAGAATAGATGTGGAAACAGGGGGCGCGCACCTTGCACTTGTAAGGATTCATCTCGCCGTCGCTCACGATGTAGAAGCCGAGCTCCCCGTTCGCGGCCTCGATCGAAGCGTAGCCGTCCCCCTCGGGCACCTGCACCCCGTGCATGATGATCTTGAAGTGATTGACGAGCCCCTCGATCGACTCGAACGTTTGCTTCTTCGGCGGGATGATGATCGCGGGGTGCTCCACGTTGACCGGCCCCCCGGGCATCTTCCTGAGAGCCTGCTCGATGATGCGGCAACTCTGCCTGATCTCCTCGAATCGAACCATCACGCGATCGTAGGTGTCCCCCTGATGACCGCTCGGGATGTCGAAATCGAACTGATCGTAGTGATCGTACGGGTACTCCTTGCGCAGGTCGTACTCGTAGCCCGTCGCGCGGAGGCACGGGCCGGTGAAACCGTAGGAGATCGCCTCCTCTGTGTCGATCTTGCCGATTCCGACGGTGCGATCGATGAAGATCTTGTTCCGGGCGACCAGCTTCAGGGTGTCGCCCACCGCCTTCGGAACCTCTTTCAGGAGCGCGAGCACCTCCGCCTCAAAGTCGGGGGTCAGATCGGCCCACAATCCGCCGATCCGCGTGTAGGAGGTCGTGAGGCGGGCGCCGGTGAGGCTTTCGACCACGTTGTAGATCTTCTCGCGCAGGTTGAAGAGGTACCAGAAGTTGGTCAGGGCGCCGAGGTCGATCAGGCTGGCGCCATTGCACACCAGGTGGTCCATGATCCGGGACAGCTCGGTGATGATAACCCGGATAAACTTGCAGCGATCGGTCGCCTCGATGCCGCAGAGGGCCTCGACGGCCCGGACGTAGGCGACGTTGTTGATGAGGCACGAGCAGTAGTTCAGGCGGTCCGTGTAGGGGATCACCTGATTGTACTCGTGCGTCTCGGCCGACTTCTCGAACCCCCGGTGCAGGTAACCGATCTCGGGGATCGAGTAGACGATCGTCTCGCCGTCTAGCTCGACCATGTTGCGCAGGGTCCCGTGAGCCGCGGGGTGGCTGGGACCGAGGTTCAATGTCATCGTTTCGCGGTCGGCGGCGGCGGGCTTCTGATCCTGGCGGTGACGGCGTTCGAGCTCGTCCATGAGGTCGTCGACCTCGGTGAGCCACTGCCCCTTGTAGATGTCGTAGTCCTTGCGCAGCGGGTGTCCGACGAACTCAACGTGGTTCAGGATCCGCTTGAGATTCGGATGCCCGTTGAAAACGACGCCGTATTGATCGAAGGCTTCGCGCTCGGCCCAGTTCGCATTCCTGAATACGCCGGACACCGAGTCGATTCGGCAGTCCTCCTCCGCAACTCCGCACTTGATCGCCAGACGGTCTCTGCGCGCCAGCGAATGGAGGAGATAGACGACGTCGAATCGGTCTCGATCATGGAGCCCGGCGCAATCTACGACGGTCAGTTCGGTCAACATGTTGTAGCGGCACTCGCGATCGTCCCGCAGGAAGCGCAGCGCATCGACGATCGCTTCCCGCTTCACACGGTAGACGGGCATCCCGACCATCGCCTCACGGGCGAGAATCGCGCTGCCGAATCGCGCCTCGAAGGGGACGAGAGGTTCATTCGTCTCGCGTTGCGCCGCCATTCTTCCTTTCCTACCGGGGGGCCGGGTTCTTCTCGATCCGTTTCTGCAGTTCCATCAAAGCCTGGATCACGGCTTCCGGCCGCGGCGGGCAACCGGCGATGTAGTAGTCGACGGGGATGACCTTGTCGATCCCCTGCAGGGTGCAGTAGTTGTCGTAGAAGCCCCCCGAAGATGCGCAAACGCCCATCGCGATCACCCACTTCGGCTCGCCCATCTGCTCGTAAATCCTGCGCAAGACAGGCGCCTGCTTGTACGTCACGGTCCCCGAGACGAGCAGCAGGTCCGATTGCCGCGGGGAGAAGCGGAGAACCTCCGCCCCGAATCGGGAGAGATCGAAGACCGAGGAGAGCGTTCCCATGAACTCGATCGCGCAGCAAGCGGTGCCAAATGGCATCGGCCAGAGCGAGTTCTTCCGCCCCCAGTTGATCGCCGCGTCGAGCCGCGTCAGGACAACCCCCTCGCCGATCGGCGACTCCGCGGCCGCACCCTTCGGGAGGATCCGTTCTGCCCGGGCACCGCGGGGCCCGACCTGCGGCCGATCGTTCATCTCCATCCGATCACTCCCACTCCATCCCTCCCTTGCGCCATTCGTAGGCCAGCCCAAGGACGAGGATCAGAAGAAAGATCCCCATGCCGATCTCACCCTGGGCGCCGAGCCCCTTGCGGGCCACGGCCCAAGGGAACAAGAAGACCGCCTCGACATCGAAGAGAAGGAAGAGCACGGCGATGAGGTAGAACTTCACGGGAACGCGATCGCGCGCGGGACGGGTCGGCAGCACGCCCGATTCATACGGCGCGAGCTTGCCCGGTCCGGGTTTCCGCGGCCCCAGCCTCGTCGTGAGCAGCAGGAAGGCGATCGGAATCGACACCGCCAAGAACAGCACGACGACGATCGGAGCATACTGGCTACTCATCGATCCCCTCTCCACCCACACGACCCGATCCGATTGCCGGCCCCGTGCCCCAAGAGATTGCTTTCTCTTGCACAAGAGGTAACGCGGCAGGGTAGCATACCCTGATAGGGCTGACAACGGGTCAGGAACCGATAACATCCGCCAGAGGAGCAAGCTACCGGCACCCGATGGAGCGTTCCATCCCCCCCTTCCCGCCCCTAGCCAGAGCATGGGCCATGTTCATCCCCGGAAAGGGATCCTCCCCCGCGGAGCGGGATGCCTTCCGGGAACACCTCCTGTCGAGCTTCTGGGGAGGGATCACGGGCGGGATCGTTCTGCTGACCGACGTGATCCTCGTCAAGACCCTCTTGGCGCCGGGCTGGCAGGTCACCCTGCTCGCAACCCTCGGGCCCGCGGCGAACCTCTTCTCCTTCTATTGGGCCGGCGCGGTCTTGGGGCGGCGGAAGGCCGGGTCGTTCCTCCTTGCCGTGGTCATGGGGCGCCTTCCCCTCGCGCTCTTGCTGCTCTGGCAGACATCGGCCTGCATGATCGCGGTCAACTTCCTCTTTGCCGTCGCGACGGCCCTGCTGATCACGGCTACGAACGCGATCTACCAGACTCGCTACGAGGAAGCGGTCCGGCCTCTTCGCTTCGCGGTCGCAACGTCGCTCGGCTCGGCCGTTTCCATCGCCGCGACGCTGGTGAGCGGCTCGATCCTGGAGCGTCGGGAGAACCTGTACCCCTGGCTTTTCGCCGTGGCCGGCTTGAGCGGGCTGATCTCCGCCTATCACCTCTACCGGATGGAGGCCTCTGCCGGAGTGAACCGCGGCCCGCTGAGCTGGATCCAGATCGGGATCGCGAGCCTCCGCCGCCGATTTCTCCCGGGCCCTGAAGATGCCAGCCCTCCCGACATTGGGACGAGCCTCCGCCTCGCTTCGCGCGTGTTTCGGGAGAACCCGCAGTTCGTCCGTTTCGAACGCAACTTCATGGTCTATGGCTTTGCCTTCCTGGGACTGCTGCCGGTGCTTCCCCTCTACATCGTTCGCGAGCTCTCGATGGACTACCACCAGCTTTCGGCCACGAAGGGGCTCTGGTCGCAGATCGGGCTGGTTCTCTTGAGCCCCGTCATGGGAATCGCCCTGGGCCGCCTGCGCCCATTGCTCTTCACGGGGCGGATCTTCCTCCTCCTCTCCCTCTATCCGATATGCCTGCTCGTTTCGACCATTCCGTCGATCCCCGGCCGCGTAGGCCTCGTCTACATCGGGCTCTTCTTCTTCAGCTGCGCGATGGCGGGTGTGAACCTCTCGTGGACCCTGGGATCGATGCACTTCGCGGGCGATTCCGACGCGAGCGCCTTCCAGGGGATGCACGTCGCGCTCACCGGAATCCGCGGAATCCTCGCCCCAAGCCTGGGGTTCGCGATCTATTCGATCCTCGGCACGGCCGCCGTATTCGCCTTCGCCTCCTGCCTCTTCATCCTGGCCGGCATCCTGATGCTCCTGCAGGACCGGGACATTCGGAACCGGGGGCTCTATCCCCCTGCGCCTTGACCATCCCCGCGCGCGGTTCCTATACTGCGCGAGGGCTGCGGCGGCATGGGAGAGGGCTCTTCGCTCCGAAAGGAGTTCCGGGGATGGCTGAGACGATGCGGGCGGTGGTGAAGAAGTGACGGGAGGCGGGAGCGGAGCTCGAGCAGGTCCCGATCCCGCGCATTCGTCCCGATGAAGTCCTGATCCGCGTCAAGGCGGCGAGCATCTGCGGGACCGACGTTCACATCTACCAATGGAACGAATGGGCTGAGTCGAGGATTCGGACGATCCCCCAGACGCTCGGCCACGAGCTCGCGGGCGAGATCGTCGAGGTCGGCTCGACCGTCGCGACCCTGAAGACCGGGGATTTCGTCTCTGCCGAGACCCACATCCCCTGCATGCGCTGCGTGCAGTGCATGACGGGCCAGATGCACATCTGCATTAATCTGAAAATCCTCGGCGTCGATCGCGACGGGTGCTTCGCCGAGTACATCGCCGTCCCGGCGATCGTCGTGTGGAAGAACGACCCCGCGATCCCTCCCGAGATCGCCGCCGCGCAGGAGCCTCTGGGCAACGCGGTCTATGCGACCTTGGTCGAACCGGTCACCGCGCGGACGGTGTTGATCTTCGGTGACGGCCCGACGGGTCTCTTCGCGGCGGGCGTCGCACGGGCGAGCGGAGCCTCGCGCGTCTTCGTCGTCGGCATCAATGAGGGGCGGCTTGCGATCGCGCGCCAGATGGGAGCCGACGTCGTCCTCAACGGGCAACGCGATGACGTGCGAAAGATCGTCATGGAGCAGACGAATGGCATCGGCGCCGACGTCGTCCTCGACATGGTCGGCCTGCAGTCGGTCCTCGACCTGGGACTCGAGCTCGTCCGCAAGGGCGGGCGATTCTCGGCCTTCGGGCTCCCGGACGGCCGACTGTCGATCGACATGAACAACGGCGTGATCTTCAAGGGGCTGCGGCTCTATGGAATCAACGGCCGGCTGATGTACGAGACCTGGCTCCAGGTTTCGCAGTTGCTCGCCAGCGGGCGGCTCGACATCCGGCCCGTCATCACGCACAAGCTCCCTCTCGAGGAGTTCCGCCGCGGATTCGAGCTTCTGGCCGAAGTGCCGATCAAGGCCGGGAAGATCGTCCTGATCCCCTGACGCGTCCGGCCCCGGACGGCCGGGGTGGCGGCCTGACCGAGCCAAGCGCCTATCCTTAGCGAAAATAGAGTAAAATCGGCTAATTAAGCTGTCAGGAGAAGTCTTTCGGTTTCGTGGACCATGGTCTCCACCCGGAACCGGTCAGCGATCCGGGCTTGGGAGTTCTCCCCATACATGCGGGCCCTCGCAGGATCGGTCAAGACTCGCAGGATCGAAGCGGCCAAGGCCTCGGGGTCTGCCGGGGCGACGAGCTCGCCGGTCTCGCCCGGGACGACAAGCTCCCGCAGAGCGCCGACATCGGTCGCGACCGCGGGGATCCCCGCGTCCATCGCCTCCATGAGCGAAAGAGGGAGCGTCTCGACCCTGGGATGCGAGCAGAGGACGGCCAGATCTGCGGCGGGCCACAACCCTGCGGCGCCAGGCCGCGCCCCGAAAAAACGCACGACACCGGTGAGATCGAGCCGCCGCGATTCCGCCTCCAGGTAGCTCCTCCGCGGACCGTCCCCGATGATCAGCAGAACGAGATCGGGAAGCCGCGTCCGAATCCGCGCAATCGCCTCGAGCAGCAGCTCATGGTTCTTCTCGGGACGCAGCACGGCCAGAATCGCCACCACCGGGCAACGGGGATCGATCTTAAGCTCCCGCCGCAAGGCGGCGCGCCGCTCAATCCGCGTCGCCGCGTCGGGCTGTTCCACCGGGATGCCGTTCTTGATGACGGTGATCTTCTCGGGCGGGATCCCCTCTTCTCGAATCAGGTACTCGCGCTGAGCGTCGGCGATCGCGATCACGCGGTCGAGGCGGGGCAGAAAGGCCCGTGTCGAGCGGGGCACGCTCGGAAGCCCCCCCCACCGCCCCATCGTGTGAACCGGCATGACGCGAAGCCGGACCTTGGTCCCCAGAGAGGCGATCATCCCGTGGAAGATCGCGTGAGGGTGGTCAAGGAAGTAGAGGATCTCGAATCGCTCCCGCAGCAGCCACGCGCGCAACCGGACGAGCAGCAGCGGATCGAGCTTCCCACCCCCCGTCCATCCATGTTTGAAGGCCAATCCGGCCGCCGCGATCTCCTCGCCGATCCCCCCCGGCTCACGAAGCGTCGTCAACGAGACATCGAAGAGCGAGCGGTCGAGGCGCATCGCGAGGTGTTGCACGATCCGCTCCGCCCCGCCCACGGCTAGGGTGGTCGCGATGAAGAGAGTTCTGACCGGTTTCAACGGGAGCGGCTCTGCTCTCCGGACTCGGACGGGCGAGCGGACGATCGATCGCCGGGCCGCCGGAGCGGTGAGATCAGGTTACTTCCAGACCTTCGAGATGATGTAGATCACGACCGAGGGGATCGCGACGATCATGAAGATGTCCAGAGCGACCCTGCGGGTGGAGCGGTGTCCTTCGGCCGGGCCCTGCGGTTTCGATGACATTCATTCTCCTCCTAGAGGCGGTTCGGCCCCATCGATCGATAGCACGATCTGGATAGTAGCTCGATCGCGCGCCCGGTGGAACCCTGTTCGTGCAGAACGGCAGGCGAGCCCGACGGGTCAGCGGAACAGCGCCTTCAACGCCCCCCAGCTTCCCGGCCGGACGGGCACCGGGACCTCGCAGCCGAGCCCGAACCCGCCGACCAGCCCGCAGCCCGCGGGGCCCTGACCGGGAAGACACGGAGAATCGGATCGGAGGGCATAGTCGCCGGCCGGGGCGTCGCAGAAAAGCGGATCCGCGAAGAGGACCGTCCCGTCGGGCCCGCAGGAGATCCCGCCGGTTTGCCCCGGCCAGAGAACGACGCAGTCCATGGCCGTTTGGCCGTTCAGGCAGGTGATCAGGTCTCCCGGACCGCTACCCGCGACGATCGTTGAGATCAGCGATACGTCGGACTCTTCGAGAACCAGCCCGACCGACGGGATCGAGTCGTTCTCGGCGATCGTGGTCGACTCGATCTGCAGCGATCCGTACCAGCAATGGATCGCCCCCCCTACATCTCCGCCGTTGCGGGCGATCAGCGAATCTCGAACCCGGACGCTCCGCGCCCCGGCGTTGACGATGCGGATCGCCCCCGCCAAGTAAGCCCGATTGCGAACAACGCGGCAGCCGTCGAGGAGGATCGCGCCGCGGAAGGCGTTCAGCCCTCCGCCAAAGACGGCGTCATTGCCCGTTATCGCGCAGTCCTTCAGGAGGACCCCGCCATCGTTGTCGACGGAAACGCCTCCCCCGACGCCCGAGGAGTTGCCCGAGATCGTGCACCGGACGAACTCGGGCGCTCCCGAGAGGACATAGATTCCCCCGCCGTGGTTCGCGACGTTGCCCACGATGCGACAGTCCTCGAACCGCCCGAAGGCGAGCTCGACAAAGACCCCGCCGCCGCAGCGCTCGTCCCTTTTTCGGCCGCGCGAGAGGGTGCCGTTGCCGTTCGTCAGCGTGAGCCCGCGAACCAGGAGCGGTCCGCCGGGCGTGAAGGGGACCGCCAGGGCCGAACCCGAGCCGCCCGCGTCGACGACCGTCGCCTCCGCGCCGCCCTCGCCGATCAGGGAGAGCGCCCTGCCGCCGAGGTCGAGGCTCTCGTAATATGTCCCCGGGCGCACGAGCACCGTGTCCATGGTCGAAGAGGCGTCGACCGCATCCTGAATCCTGACGTAGTCACCCGAGCCATCCGGCGCGACCACCCGAGTAGTCGATTCGGACGGAGAAGGGCTCGAAAGGCACAAGGCGAGGGCGATGAGAAGGAAGGGCCGGAGCGATCGGAAGCGGGTTGCCATGGCGTCGGTCTCCCTGTCTGGCTGGCCACGGACCATGGTACAGCCTGCCGTCCCGACCGGACCAGGCGTATTTGGACCGCCCGCGCTCCCGGCGCCGCTTGTCGCGGACATCAGCGTCTGTTACCCTCGCTCGATTGCTCTGGAAGGAGAGAACGCGGATGAGCGGGAGAGAGTCGCCCTTGGGCGTCGCGGGAATCGATCACATCGAGATATGGGCCGGCAACGCGCGGCAGGCCGCGCACTACTATCGGTCCGCTTTCGGATTCGCCGAATCGGCCTACGCGGGTCCTGAGACCGGGATTCGGGACCGCGCGAGCCACCTTCTCGTGCAGGGGAAAATCCGCCTGCTTCTGACCGCCGCCGTCACGCCGGAGGGAGAGATTCCTGGTTTCGTGCAGGCGCATGGCGACGCGGTCCGAAACGTGGTCTTCGAGGTCGGTGATGCGGAGATGGCCTACGACGAAGCGATCCGCACGGGCGCCGTCGGGGCAGACACGCCCCGCCAGGTTCAGGACGGGACGGGGAGCATCGTCCGCTCGAGCATCCGCGCCTATGGCGAGGTGATCCACACCTTCCTCCAGAGGGACGCCTACCGCGGCACATTCCTGCCCGGCTTCGAGCCGGTCGAGGACGCCTCGGAGGGAACGGGCCTCCTCAGAATCGACCACCTGGTCGCGAACGTCGAGGAGGAGAGGATGGATGCGTGGGTCGATTACTACCAATCGATTTTCGGCTTCCACCACATGATGACCTTCGACGACCGCGACATTTCGACCGAGCACTCCGCCCTGCGATCGAAGGTGATGTCGAGCCCGGACGGGTCGGTCAAGCTGCCGATCAACGAGCCGGCGCCGGGGCTGCGGCGTTCCCAGATCCAAGAATACCTGGACTTCAACTCCGGCCCGGGGATCCAGCACATCGCCCTTTTGACCGGCGACATCGTGGCGACCGTATCGAAGCTCCGCGCGCGCGGTGTTACGTTTCTCGATGTTCCCGGCGCCTATTACGACGCATTGCCGGCCAGGATCGGAGAGATCGACGAGGACCTCGGACTCCTCCGCGAGCATGGAATCCTCGTCGATCGAGACGACGCCGGCTATCTTCTGCAGCTCTTCACGAAGCCGGTGCAGGATCGGCCCACCCTCTTCTACGAGGTGATCCAGCGGAAGGGCGCTCAGGGCTTCGGCAAGGGGAACTTCAAGGCGCTCTTCGAGTCGATCGAGCGCGAGCAAGCGCGCCGCGGGAACCTCTGACAAGGAAGCGCCAGGCGGGGCCCCGCGGGGCGCGGAGGGATGCGATTGCGTCTCGTCCTGTTCGTTGACGCGAAGACCGAGCGGGCGCCGAGGGTCGGCCTCCTGACCGACAAAGGGATCCTCGACCCCGCCGCCGCATGGGATGCGGCGCGCGGCCCTTTTCCGCCCGACGCGGTGGCGGTGATCGCGAGCGATCCGGCCCGGCTTCACTGCGAGCAGATCCTTCGTGATCCGACCGGCGTTCCCTCATACGCCCAGGACGAGGTCCGCCTCGCCGCGCCCCTGCCGCGCCCCAACTCCTTCCGCGATTTCTATGCGTTCGAGGAACACGTGAGGAACGCCAGGGCCCGACGCGGACTCGCCGTGCCCGAAGAATGGGGCCGCATCCCCGTCTTCTATTATTCGAACCACGGCGCGATCTTTGGCCCCGAGGAAAAGATCCGCGCGCCGAGGGCGACCCGGCAATTGGACTTCGAGCTCGAGATCGGTTGTGTGATCGGCCGCCCCGGGCGGGACATCCCGGTCGAGGAGGCATCCGGATACATCGCGGGCTACTGCGTCTTGAACGACTGGAGCGCGCGCGACATCCAGGCAGAGGAGATGAAAGTCGGATTGGGCCCCGCAAAGGGAAAGGACTTCGCGACGAGCATCGGCCCCGCCCTGGTCACGCCGGATGAGATCGACGATGCCCGGTCGGGAAAGGGATACGACCTCGCGATGACCGCCCGGCGGAACGGGCGGCTCATCTCGCGCGGGTCCTGGAAATCGATCCACTGGAGCTTCGAGGAGATGATCGCCAGGGCGAGCTGCGATGTCCGGCTTCGCCCGGGAGATCTCTTAGGATCTGGGACCGTCGGGACCGGCTGCATTCTGGAGCTCGGGCCCGAGGCCGCCGGGGGCTGGCTCGAGGCGGGCGACCGGATCGATCTGGAGATCGAGCGCCTGGGTCTTCTCTCGAACACGATTGCTTAGAATCGGTCCAAAGAATCCAAGGAGAAGCCGATGCCGTTCTATCACCGCCTGGGAGAGATCCCGCGCAAGCGACACACGCAGTTCCGGGATCCCTCCGGCCGTCTCTATCACGAGGAACTGATGGGCAACGAGGGGTTCTCGGGGCTTTCCTCACTCCTCTACCACGTCCACCCGCCCACCCAGGTCGCCGATCTGGGGCCGCCGAGCGCGCTCGCCTGGCAGCCGGCCGTTGACCCCCGTCTCCGGCACCGACACATGAGGACGGCGCGTTTTGCGCCCTCGGGCGATCCGATCGCGGGGCGGCGGCCGCTCCTCTACAACCGGGACGTCGCGATTTCGATCGCGATCCCTGCGGATGGCCAAGAGTACTTCTACCGGAACGGCCAGGGGGACGAGGTCGTCTTCGTGGACGATGGACGGGGGACGATTGAGACGGCCTTCGGAGACCTGCCGTATCGCAAGGGCGACTATGTCGTGATTCCGCGCGGGACGATCCACCGCTGGCGATGCGATGCCGTGCCGCAGCGTCTTCTCGTGATCGAGAGCCGGGACCCCATCCGCACGCCGCGGCGTTATCGCAATCGGCAAGGACAACTCCTGGAGCACTCCCCCTATTGCGAGCGGGACATCAGGAGGCCCGAACGGCTTCAGACGCATCACGAGACGGGATCCTTCGATGTCCGGATCAAACAGGGCGACGCCCTGCACAGTTACACCTATGCAGCGCACCCGCTCGATGTGGTCGGGTGGGACGGCTACTACTACCCTTGGATCCTCAACATCGCAGACTTCGAGCCGATCACGGGCAGGATCCATCAGCCCCCGCCGGTCCACCAGACCTTCGAGGGAGACGGCTTCGTCGTCTGCTCGTTCGTTCCGCGTCTGTTCGACTACCACCCGCAGGCGATCCCGATCCCCTACCATCACACAAACGTAGGAAGCGACGAGGTGATCTACTACGCGAGCGACCGGTTCATGAGCCGGCGGGGGATCGAGCAAGGCTCGATCACGCACCATCCGGACGGGATCCCGCACGGGCCGCACCCCGGAACGATCGAGTCGTCCCTCGGGACGAAGGAGACCGAGGAGCTGGCCGTCATGATCGACACCTTCCGGCCACTCGTCGTTGCGCGCGACGGCGAAGAGGTCGACGACCCGGACTACCCCCTGAGCTGGCTCACGCCCGATGACCACGGGAGACGATAGGAGAAGACGCATGATCGAGATCAATGCCGAGAAGCTGGCCCCGCGGGAGGTCTTTGCCTTGCTGACCTCGATCGTCGCCCCGCGCCCGATCGCATTCGTCAGCAGCATCTCCGCCGACGGGAAGGTGAACCTCTCGCCCTTCAGCTACTTCAACCTCGGCGGGGCGAACCCCCCGTCAGTTGTCTTCTCCGTGACGAACACCCGCGAGGGGAAGGAGAAGGACACTCTTCTCAACGTTCGAGAGACGCGCGAATACGTGGTGAATGCCGTCACCTTCGCCATGGGAGAGGCGATGAACGTGACTTCCGCCGCCTTCCCGCGCGGCGTGAGCGAGTGGGAGATGGCGGGATTCACGCCGGAGGCGTCCATGAGGGTACGTCCCGCACGCGTCTCCGAAAGTCCGGTCTCCATGGAGTGCCGGCTCCACTGCATCGTCCCGCACGGCGCGGGGCCACTGGCCTGCCATTACGTCATCGGCGAGGTCCTGTGCGTCCGCGTGCTCGATGAAGTGCTGACCGACGGCGCCATCGACCCGCTCAAGCTCGACCTGATCGGCCGCATGGGAGCGGCCTACTACTGCCGGACGGGGGAGAAATCGCTCTTCACGATGGAGCGCCCGGCCGATCCGCCCAGGCGGGTCTGACCGGCTCCACCCGGGGCCGCTTCATCCACGCGATCGCGAGGATCGCGGAGAGCGCGCAGGCTCCCGCGCAAAGCAGGTAGGGCGCGCCGAGCGTCGTCGCCCGCGCGAGCGCGCCGCCGGCCAAGGGAAGAACGAACGACCCGCTCCCGAGGAGCGCCTCGTGGATGCCGGTGTTCTTCCCCCGTCCCTCCTCTTGGTGGAGGGAGTGGAAAAGGCTCGCGCTGTACGCGAAGCCGAGTGCGAGTCCGATTCCCGGCGCGCACAGGAGAATCGACCCCCCGCTGCCGGCCCAAGCGAGCCCGCCGACGGAAATCATGCCGATCAGCATCGGCACGGCGATCGATGCGGGGTGGTATTCCCATCCGCGGCGCAGCCCGAGGGCGGCGAACGCCAGCGTCTGGATCAATGCCACGAGCCCGAGGAAGTTCCCCAGGTCTCCCGCGTGAAGCCCAAGGGTGAGGAGCCTCTTGGGGAACTGGTAGTTCAGAGTCGCTCCGACGCCGAAGGCGACGAGATTCGCCACCCAAGCGGCGCGGCGAAACCGTCTGCGGACCTCTTCGGGGACCGGTTGGACGGCCGTCCGAGCCGCGGGCGATGGAATCAGACGTGCCTTCTCGGCAGGGACGAGGGCGAGGACGATGATCTCCAGGACGGCCGCGAGGAGCAGCGGCGCGGCCACGCCGTGGCGTTGCGCGATGTGGCCCGCCGACCAGAAACCGATCATTTTCCCGGCCGACCACGAGACGTTGAACCACCCCATCCGCCGGCCGAGACCAGCCTCTCCCCCGCGATCCCCGAGCTCGGCCTGAATCGCCGGCCAGAACAACCCTCCGCCAACTGCGACCAGCGGCAGGAAGAGGAAGAGTTGCGGGATGCCCGGGGCCGCGCGAAGGAGGAGGGCCCCGCAGGCGATCGCGAGCGCGCCGTACCGGGCCATCCGCATCCGACCTCCGCGATCGGAGAGCCGGCCGAAGTTCAGGGCGGAGATGATGTAGATCGTCGAAGAGAGCGCCGGGAGCAGACCCAGGACGATCGGCCCCGCCCCAAGAGCGATCGCCTTGAGGGGGACGGCGGTGAAGACGAGATAGAAGGCCCAGTCCGCTACGAATGCCGCTGAACAGAACCTCAGTGACTCGGCCCGGCCGGGTCCGTTCACTCCAGCATCTGCAACTTGGCGCGTCCCTGCGCGGCTTCCTCGGTGTTCGGGAATCGCGCGACGAGATCGCGCAGGATCGTGCGCGCCGCGGCCCGATCCTCGAGCTGGAGGTGGCTGTAGGCGATCTTGAGGAGCGATGCCGGAACCTTGTCGCCCATCGGGTAGGCCCGTTCGACCCGCGAGAACTCGTCGATCGCCTTATGGAAATCGCGCTGAGCATAGTAGCACTCGCCGATCCAGTATCGCGCGTTGTCGGCCAGCTCCGAATCGCCGCTCTTCTTCAGGTAGTCCTGGAAGCCAACCATCGCCAGTGAGTAGTTGCCGCGGTTCAGGTCCAGATAGGCGTCATCGTAGATCGCCTTCGCTTGAGCCGGCGTCAAGACGCCGCCTCCCGCGGAATCGGCCGGCTGGGGCGCCGCACCCGGGATCCCGGGCGGCGATGTGCTTGCCGCCGGTGACGGCGCGAACAGGCTGCGCCGCTCGAGCGAATCTCCGATCCGGCTGTTCACGGTCTCGACGTTCTCGCCCAACTCCTTGAGCCGCGTCTGTGTGTCGGCTCGGAGGCCCCGGAGCATTTCTTCCTGCCGCGCGATCGCCTCCTGCAGCTTCTTGACCTCCCCGTTCAGCATCGCCTGCTGCTCGCTCAAGGCAATGACCCGTTGCTTGGTATTGTCCACGGCAATCGGCTCGCGAAGCAGCTTGGACCCGTAGCACCCTAAGGCGGAAAGCGCCGCAAGCGGCAGCAGAAGCCGCCACTGCCATCTGAACATTGGACCACCTCCCCCGCGGCGACCATGAGCAGGAGCGGCCCCGCCGCGATTGCGTGACGGGGCCGTGAGTTCGCTCCGGTCTAATCCGCGTCACTCATTTTTGGGTCGCAAAATGGACCCTGCGGCACAGGGACCATGCGCTCTCGTCGTGCCCTTGAGCGAACGGACGCTCCTCGCCGTAGCTGATCGTGGTGACCCGGCCGGCATCAACGCCGAACTCGACCAAGAAGGTCTTCACGCTCTGGGCGCGGCGATCTCCAAGGGCGAGGTTGTATTCAACCGTCCCGCGCTCGTCGCAGTGGCCCTCGAGCAAGAGCTTCACCTCTGGACGCTGGACCAACATCCGCGCATTCCCCTCGAGGGTGAGTCTCGCGTCCTCGCGCAGGTTCGCCTTGTCGTAATCGAAAAAGATATCCGCGAAGACCATTTCCTTCGTGGATTGGTCGGGCGGCGGGGTCGTCTCCGCCGGTTTCACGGGCTGCTCCGCGGGAGCCGGAGGCTTCGTGATCTCGGTCGACGGCCTCGGCTTCTTGCCGCAACCCGCTGCGAATACCAGCGACCCCACAATCGCGAGGACAAGAAAATGCGCCCCGGAGACTCTCGATCGACTCATGCGATACTCCTTTCCGCTCACCGATTCTGTTCCGCGCCAACGCCGCGGACCGATTGCAGGCTCAACGCAGGAGACCATGCTGGATTGTATTGAGCGCCTCTTCCGCCCGTCAAGGCGCGTTTGCCCGATCCGTCCGCCGCCATGACATAGATGCGGCGTTCTCCACCGTACTGCTTCGAATAAACGAGATGCCTCCCGTCGGGAGCCCATCTCGGGTTCTCGTGCATCCCTTCATGTGACGTGAGCCGCCGCAGGTCGCTTCCATCCGGACGCATCGTGCAGACGTCGAAGAGGTCATCGAGCAGCCCGACGAAAGCGATCCGGTCTCCCTCCGGCGACCAATCGGGGCTGTCGCTTTGCTTTCCGGAGAAGGTCAGCCGCCGCACGTTTCCCCCCTCTCGATCCATCAGATAGATCTGGGGGTTCCCCGAGCGGTCGCTCGTGAAGGCGATCTGCCCTCCGTCGGGACTGAAGGACGGGGAGGTGTCGATCCCGGGGCTGTGCGTGAGGCGGGCGACGCCTCCGCCCCCCGCGTCGGCGATGAAGACCTCCGAGTTGCCCTCGAGGCTTCGGGTGAATGCGACGCGCCGGCCATCGGGAGACCACCCGGGCGAAGCGCACATCCCTCCGCCCGGCGAGACGCGCCAGTACTTGCCGTCGCGGAGGGCAAGCGCGAAGACGCCCGGCTGTCCGCCGCCGAAGCTAGTGAAGGCCAGCCTGTCGCCGCCCGGCGCCCACGAGGGTGAAAGGACGATCGTCTTCATCTGCGTGATCTGCTCTTCGTTCTGGCCGTCGTAGTCGATCAGATGGATCTCGCGCGTGCCCCCATGGTCGCGCACGAAAGCGATCCGGGTCTGCCCCACGCCGCGCTCGCCCGTCATGTAGAGTACGATGTCGTCCGAGAAGGCGTGGACGGCCCATCGATCAGGCGGATCGCTCAGCGCGTAGTCCTTCGAGAAGATCCGAGTTCCCGTCGCCCCGTCGCGCAGGTTTCCGGTCAGGACGGTCCGGCCCCACGACTTGCGGATCATTCCCGAAGCGATGGCCCGCGTGCCCTGCGGAACCGGATTCCCGGGGAGCCCCGGTCCCGCCGGAGCGGAGACCCCGAAGCTCACGCGGAAGAACGAGGAGTGCTCGAGGTCCTTCAACAGCACCTGATCGGGAGTCTCCCCGCTCGCGAAACGGACCTGCATCAGGCCGCTCTCGTACTGAATCTCCTCCACGTGGATCGGAATGCGGACCAAGCTCCCGGTTCGGATCTCGATGTCGAAGTCGGTCTGGCCGCCGGCATCGAGCGTCCAAGAGGTCGATGCGAGGGTCAGGAGGATCGCGATCAGCTGAAGACGTTGCGTCAACAGGAGACTCCTTTCGAACGGGCTCGATCGAACATCGTGTTTCCGCCGGCCTGCGAGGCTCCGTCAGCGCTCTGCCGATCGCCCGGTCGTCCTCCAGGAACGGCTAGTCCTGGTAGACGAACCGGAGATGAATCCCGACATACTCGCCCGGAAAATCCTGCGGCAGGGGCGGGAGGGGATTGGCCTGCCCGACCGCCCGAAGGCTTGCGGAGTCGAAGACCCCGGTTCCCGAGGGCTCCTCGACGTAACTCGCCGCGACGTTTCCCCGCCGGTCGATGCGAAAGGCGACCGTCGCCGCGATCTCGCCCCCCCTCGTCGAGAGACCGGCGGGAGGATTCCAGTAGCTCGCAATCTTGTCCCGGACCGCCATCAGGTAGTACGAGTACGCGGAGAGCTCCCCGCCCCCACCGATTTCCAACACGCCGAGCGCGCCCCCTCCCAAGGAGATCTCGCTTCTCAGAACCTCCGACGAATCCGACGAAGCGGCCCCGAGGACGGAAGAGCGCGCCGGGCTCTTCCGCGCGGTCTTGACGGGCACCGGCTGCGCGTCCTTCCTTCCGGGCACGGGCTTGGGCGTTGCCGGGCTCTTCGGCTTCTGCTTCTCCTCTCGAACCACGTGGACCGCCACCGCCGGAGAACGCGGTTTCTCGCGGAGGGATGGAGGCGGGGTCGCAAGCTGCACGAGATGCACGGGGATCTCGAGCCGGACCGCCGGCCGCGGCCTCGGGCGCATCACGATCAACACGACGACCGCGAACAGCAGGTGCACGATCAATGCGAAGACGGCCGAACGCCGAAGACGCCGGGGGGCGGCGAGCCGCTCCGCCTGCCAAGAGGGACCGCCCGCCTGATAAGGTCGCGGGCGGCGCCGCCGCCTCCTGCGCCGGCTGCATTGCGGATCGAGTCCCTGATCCAGCACGAGTGGCCCTACCCCCGCGCTCGCGGTCTGGTTCCACATCAAGGGCGCCGTTCTCCATGGGTGAGGTTCCGGAGCCGGTCAACGAGCATCATGATCTCCTGCGCGCGCACCTCTGCCAAATCCCCCCTCGGATGCCCCGCGAACGCCCCGGGACCTTCGATCTCGAGCCGCCGCGCCGCCTCCTGAGCGAGCGCCGGGACCTCGAACGATTCGATCCCCCGGGAAGACCATCCGGAGAGGATCGACGCAAGGGTCCGTCCCTGTGAAGCATGAACGAGAGCGCCACTCGCCGACAGGTCGATTTCACTCTCCCCGACCAGGATGCGCTGGGCGCCCAACGCCCGGATTCGCGCGGGGCCGGCCGCACCGCCCGGCGACCCTCGATCCTGCGGCGGCGGGCAGGAAGGTCCGCATGGAGCAGGATCTCAATCAAGACCTGCATCACCCGTCGGGACGGAGATCCTGAGCCTTGAAGGGGACGCGAAGGGACCGGGTTGGACATGAAGGATGTCGAGGACGCCAGGACCGATCGCGTAACGCCCTAGGCTGTCGCGGTAGGCCGGATGGGGCGCCACTCGGCGGACCCGCGCAGCCCCGGCCGTCAGCCCCACTGCCCGCAGCCCCCCCGC
>CAZNRY010000069.1:0-19227 GCA_964575675.1 uncultured bacterium | reverse complement strand
GGCTAGTGAGGCTTCTCCGGCCCGTCCGTCCGCCCCTGCCCGTCCTTCGGGTACTCGATCTCGTGCCCCTCACCCAGGTGCCCGTGTCGGTGGAGCGCTTGCTCGACGGTCGTCTTGCCGTCGAGGAGGGTCAGGTTCAGGGGGGCGGAGTCTGGGTGGAAGATCACGAAGAAGAAGTGCCAGACCACGATCGCGAGGAAGGCGAGCCATGCCTCGTAGTAGTGAACGACCTCCGAGACCTCGAAGATCCACGCTGGCATGAACCGCGTGAAGAAGGTCGGAAACCAGAGCACGAACCCGGTGAAGACCATAACGGCCGTGCCCCAGATCAGCGCGAGGTATTCCGCCTTCTCCATGTAGTCGAAGTGGGCGAAGGTGGGTCTCTCCTTCCGAAGGCGGAGGTGGTACTCCATGTTCCGGACGAAGTCGGTCACGTCCCGCATCCGGGGCATCACCGCGATGAGCTCGCGGCGTCCGCGGCGCGTGAAGAGCAGGAAGCCGAGGTGCGTGAGGGACACCGCGATCATTGCGACGGCGGCAACCCGGTGGACAATCCCGCGGAGCGTCTCGCTCAACCCGAACTGCTCGGTCAGGTTCACCCATCCCGAATCGGGGAACTTGAGCGCGAAACCGGTGAAGACGAGGGTGAAGAAGCTCGTCAAGAGGATCAGGTGCTCCGCGGCCTCGAAACGCGAGAAGCGCCTCACGCGCGCCTGTCCGAGCTCGCGGCGCCTCTTCTCGACCACGTGGTAGAGCCAGATCACGAGGTTGTGGGCCGCCATCCCGCCGATCACGGCGAGCAGCATGACGACATAGATCGATTTCGCGATGTCTCGCGGACGGCGCGTGGCGACAGCCGTGCCGTCTCCTGAAATCGTCGGGTGGACCTGGATCGATGCGAATCGAGCGCTCGCATCGGGGTGGCACGTCCCGCAGGTCTTCTGGAGATTCGCCGCGTGCACGGTCGAGCGCGGGTCGCTGCTCCGGAAGATGTTGTGGATCCCGTGGCACGATGCGCAGTTCGCGACGTTCAGCGCCCCCTTCTTGCTCGCCAGACCATGGTAGGTCTCGCGGAAGGTCGCGATCCGGTCGGTGTTGAATCCGTATCGCCGTGCGAGCACGAGCGACTCGTGACATCGCGTGCAGGTGGTCTTGGCGATGTTGGCGGGGAATACGGAGGAGAGCGGATCGCTCGGCCCCTTGATGTCGTGCTCTCCGTGGCAGTCGGTGCAGACGGGGGAGTCGCCGACCCCGCGCGCTGCGGCAGCGCCGTGGATGCTCTGGCTGTAGACTTCCGTGATCTCTGCGTGGCACATCGAGCATGTCGTCGGGATGTTCATCCGGTTGATCGTGCTCGCCGGATCATTCGGCGCGAGCATCGTGTGCGCTGGATGGCATGTGCTGCAGATCGGGGCGTCGGGATTCCCGTCGACGAAGAGGGCACGCCCATGAACGCTTTTCATGTATGCATCGACCGGCGCCTTCGCCGGGATGTCGTTCTTCTCGACGAGCTTCGGATCGGCATGGCAGCGCGCGCAGGTGCCGGCGATCTTCTGCGGGTGCACGCTGGACGCCGGGTTCGATGCAGGAAGGATCGTGTGCGTCCCGTGGCAGTCCGAGCAGCGCGGCGCATCGGCGTTGCCGGCGGACGCCGCCTTCCCGTGGATGCTCGTGAGGTACTGCTCCTGCACATCCACGTGGCAGGTCGAGCAGTCCACCTTCGCGAGCGCGTCTGGATGGGGGATCGCGACGGCGTCCGCGTGGCAATCGGCGCACGCGAACCCGCCGTGGACGGAACTGCCGAACTCCGTCGCGCCGACGTAAAGCTTGATCGTCACACTGTCGGCTCCGACCTTGACGAGGCTGGGATCCGAGTGGCACTCCAGGCACTCCTCGTTCGTGACCGCTCCCAGGGCACCGGCGGCGAACAGAAGCAGCAACGACAGGACCGCCGCGATGACGGGGGCTTCCCTCTTGATGTGCAATGGCTTCAGCACGTATCCCTCTCTACGGTTCGATCCCGTCACTCGGGCGGCCGCCTTCGATTCGATTCCGTCTCATTGCTCCGGGAACAGGGTCTTCAGGACTTCCGGATTCTCCTCTTCCGCGGCGAGCAGGCTGTGGCACGTCGTGCAATCCTGCGAGATCGTCCTGCCGTCCTTCGAAACGTGTTCCTCGTCATGGCAGCGGAAGCATCCGGTGAAGTCCTGGTGCCCAATGTGATCGGGATAGGTTCCCCATGTGATGTGATTTTCGGGATAGACGTAGCGCGACCAGATCGCCTGCACTCCCGCGATCGCCTTCTCGACCTTGTCGGGCTGATTGGCGATGAACTCGGGGTAGCTCGCTGCGTAGAAGCCGGTAAGCGCCGAGGAGATCCCGCGCCGCGCCGCATCGCCGTCCGGGTAGTTTGCCGAGAGGGCGGCCATCGCCTCGCGCTTGATGAAGGGCAGATCGACCGACAGTTCGCCGGAGGCCATCGCCTCGTCCACCGCGCGGGCAGGCAGACGGTAGATGTGCGTGGGCCTGTTGTGGCAATCGACGCAATCCATCAGCCGCTCCGGACGTCCCGCGATGCTGTCCGGCAGCGTCTCCATCCCGGCGTTCAGGTACTCGGTCACGGAGCCGTCGCCGCGCTCGACGCGCACCCACGGGATGAACTCGCGCTTCTCGTCGGATCTATAGTAGACCTTGTTCGTCACGTGCCAGTGGATCCCCCGACTGAACCCGGATTCCGCGTTCCCGCCGCCGACCTTCAGCAGCAGGACGTTCTTCAGGGCCGTGTTCCTCTCGTCTTCCTGGTAGTGGGCCCGGACGAGGATCTTGTCGCCGTGGAACTTGCCGGGCCAGTGGCACTGCTCGCAGGTGTCACGCGAGGGCCGCAGGTTGGCCACAGGCGTCTCGATGGGCCGCGGCCAGGTCCCGAGAATCTGCTTGAAGACCTGCCGGGTCCCCGAGAGTTTGCTCTTCACGAACCACGAAGCCCCGGGGCCGATGTGACAGTCGATGCAGCGCACGCGCGAGTGGGGAGAGACGCTGTAGACCATGAACTCGGGCTTCATCACCGGATGACAGGTCTGTCCACAAAACGTGACCGAGTCCATGAACTCGATCCCCTTGTAGGCGACAATCGCAAGGATCGTCATGTTCACGACCGTAAGGGCCGCCACCACGGTGAGCCGATGGCGCATGTGCGGCAGGTTCAGATCGTAAATCGGAAAGAGCGGCTCGGTCGCGCCGGTGCGGGCGAGCCGCCGCCGGTGCCGCCACGAGCCGATCGGGATCAGGACCAGTCCGAAGATGAATATTGCCGGCAGGACGAGGAATGTCACCGCGCCGAGGTAGGGGTTCGCCTCCGCACCCATCAGGGACGCGATGAGCAGGACGGCCAGAAGAGCTCCGGCCAAGGTCGTGAGGTTCACTCCGATGAAACCCAGCGGGTGGCGCGTCGTACGCAGAATGAAGTCCCGAACCCCAGAAGACAGTCTGGTCATCTATCCCTCCATCCGCCCTTCCCCCCTATCGCGCAGCGGGGCCACGGTCGTCTCGCGCGTGGCCCCGCACTTTGTCAAGTGTCTTCGGATGCCGTTTGGTCTCAGTCCCCGCGCTCGGGCGAGTGACAGTAACCGCAGAATCCGTCGCTTCCCTGCGCGGGCCCGCTCCGCTGGTGGCAGTCGTAGCAGTTGTAGGAGTCGTCGCCATGCCACGGCCCGCGCGTGCCGTAGTCGTTCATGTTGTCGGGATGGATCCTCCGATCGACGCCCCGGGGCCCCGGATTGTCCCGGTGGCAAGTGACGCAGACCGTGAGGTCCCCCTCGTGACAGCTCGCGCAGTAGCCGATGTCCCGGCGCCCCTCGATCGCGTGCCGGTTCGCGCCGGTGATCCACTCCTTGGCGTGATTGGCCGGCCACACGCCCTGCGCGGCGTGGCAGGAGCTGCAGAACGTCTCGAGGTCGTGGCACGACATGCAGTCGTTCTCATGCTTCCTCGCGTCCTGCGCGTGCGTGAAGAGATAGTTCCGATCGTGCGTGAGCGAGAGGACGTTGTCGCCCTGGTGGCATTCGCTGCACTGCTCGTCCTGGCGATGGCACTCCTCGCAGGCGTCTGCCGATGCGCGCGCGGCGAACTGGTGCGTGTGCCGGTGATCGGCCCCGTGATCGAGGGGGCGCAGGACGCGGACGTCGGCGTGGCACGACGCGCAATCGCCGGTCGCCTTCTTGCCGTCGTGACAGGCGAAGCAGATGGCGTGGGAGATCTCGCCCTTTCCCGTTCCGGCCATCAGGGGGTCCGAGAGCGCCCCGTGGCAGTGGGCGCAGTCGATCCCCTGCATCGTAAGGTGTTTCTCGTGGGAAAACGTGGGCAGATCGGCGTGGCGGCTCTTCGCTCCCGTCCATCCCCAGAGATCGAAATCGCTCTGCTCGTGGCATCCCTTGCAGACGTCGATCGCGGGGAGGAGGTTCTCCTTCCCCGACGGGCTCTTCGCGGCCCCCTCATGGCATGTCGCGCAGTCTGCGGCCTCGGCGTGCTGGGCGTGCGGGAACCCAAGACCGGCCGCGCCCGGTCTGGCCAGGAACACGAGCAGCGTGGCGGCGATCAAGCCGCTGAACGCGAGGGGAAACAGATGGATCTTCTTCATCGTCTGGTCTCCTTCCTAGCGTTCCAGCCGAAGCCGCTGGTCGACACGGGCGAGCAAGCGAACGTCCTGCTTCAGGTCTCGATTGTTCAGGCCTTCGATCTGTGCCGTGATCTTCGTGTCGGGCGCGACCCGATAGGTCACGGCGAAGAGTCCCGACGCGGCGGTGTTGTTTTCGTAGTCGGTCTCGCCGTACTTGTAGTCCTGGTACCCCAGGTCCACGCGCACGTTCAGCTTCTCGCCGAAATCGTGCATTCCCGACAGGACGAGGTCGGTGCGGTCGCCCGCGTAGCCGGATTCGAATCGCGCCCCGACGGAGTAGGCCCCGCGCCGCACGGTGAACCGGAAGGCCTTCGATCGATCGACCTTCGCACGCGTCACGATCGAATCGGCGAGGACCACGTTGTTGATCCCGCCCTTGAAGTCGGTCCGCGCGAAATCGAAGCTCGCCGAGTAGGGCCCGAACATCCGGGATCCGATCCCGGCGCGGAACTCCGACACATCCTTCGTATCGAAAAAGGCGAAGACAGACGTCGCGGCGAGAGCGGGGGAGCGGCGGTTGTATTCGGCCCAGGCGCGGAGTCCCTTCGATTGCTTCAGGTATTCCACGCCGGCGGCCGTGCCGTAGGTCTTCTCGATGAGAAAGTCGTGGCGCAACTCGCTCCAGATGCGCAGCCGCTCGCGGATTCTGAGACTCGCGCGGCCTCCCAGCCTTCGGGCGTCGTCCACGTCGTTCTTGTTCGTCGCCGCGTAGCTGAGCGCGAGCTTGGGATCGACCCCCGGCGCGAGGCGCGGACGGAGCTCGATCTCGCCCCCGTAGCGCAGCGACTGGCTCGGCTTGTCGAAGCCGCCGCGCTCGCGCCGATCGCATCCGAGCGTTCCGCCGAAGGCGGTGAGGCCGCCCCATCCGCCGCGATCGAGGCGCAGCGAGAGTCCGTCCACGGTTCCCGATCCCACGCCCGATGCGACCCACTGGCGGCCGAATCTCGTGTCGAAACGGAGCGCATCCGGTCCGGCCGGGAAGGAGCGGTACTGGAGATAGCCGTTGTAGAGGCGCGTCCGGGTGCCGCCGGCTCCCGGCCCCGCGAGCTCGTTGCGCGCCGTCAGAAACCCGTGGAGCGAGAGCTTGGCTCCGGCGAAGTCCGTCAGGTCGAAACGGAGCCGCTCGTAGGCGCGGGTCATGTTCTCGAACTTGTCGCCGGATCCGTCCTTCGCGACCTTTTGCATGTAGGCTGCCGTCGAGCTGTTCGCGAGCAGGCGGACGGCCCCGGCGTCGGTGGCGGCGAAAAGGGTCAGGACGGACAGGAACAGAATCGCCACGAGCGCGCCTCGAATCCCTCTCGATCTGCCCATCATGAACCCCCTGATCACCGGAGCGGGCCCTGAGGAACGGTCCCGTCCCGACTGGTGTCTCCTAGCGTCCATCGACGGCCTTCCCGTCCAGCGCATGAATCAGCCTGGCCTTCGCCGCGAGCTGCTGCAGCGTCTTTGTGCTGTTCAGTCCTCCAACGCCCTGCTCGTTCCTGTGGCACTGGTAGCAGACGTAGTCCAGTGTCACGCCATAGCCCTGCTTCACATAGGTTGCCTGATCGATCGTCTCGAACATCTGCGCTTGGTCTTCAGGGCCATCGTGGATCTTGAAAATGTGGGTTCGGACATCTCCGACGAACTTGTCGCGGGAACGCGCCGACTTCGTCGCGTAGGGCATGTGGCAGGCGATGCAGTCGAGGTCGCCGACGTGAGAGACCTGGATCCCCGCGTGGCAGCCCGTGCATTGCTTGATGATTCCGCCGGTCTGGCCGCGCCGGATGCCGGCGTGATAGTCGTGGCAATCCGTGCACTTCAGGTCCGCGTGGGGGCCGTCCTTCATCTCCTCATACTGCTCGTGATGGTTGATGAAGGTGCCCGCGGCGATGATCCGCGTCTTCGGTTCGTGCCGGTAGTGGCAGCGTCCACAGAGTTGCGCGCTATCGTCTGTCGGGAGAGAAGCGCGGGTCGGCGTCGCGGCGTGAAGGCTCCCGGGTCCATGACAAGCCTCGCACTGCACGCCAGGCTCGGCGAAGGTGTCGCTTGCCTGGTCGGGGCCGGTCGTGTGGCAGCGGAAGCAGGCATAGTCGTAGGGTGTCGTCTTCCCGACGTTGTAGCTCACCCATTCGGCAGTGGGGTATTGCTCGGTCGGGATGTTGTACTGCACGCCCTCGCCGGTGATCACCTGATCATCCATCGTGACGAATCGCGCCTTCCACCCCCAGCCGCCGATCACGTACTTGATCTCTCCCCATGTCTTGCCGGCAGGCGGCTGGTCGGGAAGGATCAGAGGATCCCCGGGTTTGTGGCCGTTCACGACCGGGGTCACCTTGTGCGGATGTCCGCTCCGATACACGGTGTCCCAAGCGTCCTGATGACACGGCATGCACGCGTCGCTGCCGACGTACTGGGCCTCGGTGGTCGGCGCGGTCGTGTCCGTGTTGTCCTTTGCGCATCCCCCGAAGATGAGCGGGAGCGCGAGAAGGATGGCCGATCCATTGAGACGACTCGTCGACTTCATTTTGCTCCCCCGACATTTCGCCCGTGCGATAGCTGCGGGCGTTTTTTTCGGCCGTTTCTCCTGAGGATTCGTCTGCCTGCCGGCCGTTCGATCGCTGACGGATCAACGAGCGGCGCGCTCGGCGGACAGGATGCGGCAGGGTTCCTCGAGTCCGCCAAACGCAGTAGAGATTACCCTTCCGACGGGTCGCTGCGTCAAGCCGCAAGCGCGCGAAACCCGGTGTTCCGGCGTGGGTTAGAAGGGTTCCTTAAATCGGCTGCGCTATTTGCTTATGAGTCGGGGGGCGAGGATCCACGGGCCGCGGCGGAGACGCACCGGATGACCCCCAAGCGAGGCCGGGGATGGGTGTCCGTATCCCGTCGAACGACAAGAACGGCGGCCCCTTCGATCGGGGCCGCCGTTCATCTCGAATCCGTCAGGTCCGAAGGGCGATCTTCGGCAGCGCCAACTCGAGACGCCCATGGGAAAGGGTCGGACTACTTCGCCGGGGCCGGGGCTTTCGGAATGTGGTGCTCGATCTTCTTCAAAGCAGCGGCGAACTCGAACTTGGGCGCTGCGGTTGCCGCCCCCCAGCACTCCTTGGGAAGCTCAGCAACGTGGCATCCCGCGCAGATCTTTTCGTTCGGTTCGACGAGCCCCTTCTTCAGGGCATCCACCTTGTTCTTCATGACCGCCATCGCCTTGTAGTCGCTCCCCGGGCCATGGCAGGCCTCACACTGCACGCCGCGCACCGCTTCGGCCGTCTTGCCGGCGGCAAGCGCCTTGCCGTGGCCGGTCGTGTGGCAGCCGAGGCACTTCTCGTTCGCCTGGTTCACGGCGCCGAGCTTCTCAAATGCCTTTGCGTGAGCCGATGCTTCCCATGTCGCATGGATCTTGCCCTGAGCTTCGGTTTGGTGGCAGGGCTTGCAAAGGGTCACTCCGACATACTTGAACGCCGCCTCTTCCTTCTTCGCCTCCTGCGCGGAGGTGAAGCCGGGGGCGATCAGGCTCACCGCGATGAAGGCGAGCAGGACAGTGAGCATCACGTACGAAACGATCCGCATCTTTTTGTGCCTCCCTACGACTCGTTCTCGGTCCAAGCCACCTGGGCCCGGACGCTCATCGTCGGGTCCCACGGACAGCACCCTTGAGGATGCCGACGGTTCCCTCGTCTGTCAAGACCCGCGGCAGTCCCCCTGCCCGTTTGGGCAGCCGTTCGGATATCCTGTTCGGTGTGGAAATATTTTACACACAATGCTTTAGGCACGATCGAGGGGCGAGTCTAACGGTTTTTCCATCACCCCTGACCCATAAGATCGGACCGTTTCAAGAGTACACGGATCTATAGCTTGACTTGTAGTTTGGAATAGCCGATCAGAAGAGGCGGAACGCCTTTCCTATGAACGTGGCCGCGCTGGGATTGGTCCTCCGTCGACTGGGATGTGGACAAGCGGGAGCCTCCCCCCCCTCTGCCTCCGGAAATAGCCGGTCGGCCCACGGGGCTCGAGCAACCCCGCCCGAGAAAGGATGGTGATCAACCGATGCGCAAGAGCCTCATCGCGCTTTTTTGCCTCAGCTTGGCCCTGCCCCTCCTCCTAGGAGCGGGATGCACCGGAGACACGGGCCCGAAGGGAGACCAGGGAATCCAAGGTCCGGCGGGCCCAGACGGTCCTGAGGGTCCCGATGGTCCGTCCGGCACAGCGGACTGCGTCGAGTGTCACAACGACAACACGATGCTGACCGCGGCGATCGTCCAGTGGCGTCATTCGGCGCACTCGAGCACGGAGCTCCTCTGGGAAGTCAATCGCGACCCGTGCTACAAGTGTCACACGAGCGAAGGGTTCGTGACGAATCTATCGGGCACGCCGGTCGTTGCCGAGAACCCGACGATGGTCGGATGCAGGACCTGCCACGCTCCGCACACGAACAAGAACTTCGAGCTGCGGACGACGGCCGCCTACACGCTGATGAACGGCGCGTCGGTGGACAAGGGGAAGGGGAATCTCTGCGTCGCTTGCCACCACTCGCGCCGCGACATCCGCGTTTACGTGACCGAACCGACCTCGATCACGAGCACGCGCTTTGGGCCGCACGGGTCGCCGCAGGCAGAGGGATACTTCGGAACGGGCGGGTACGAGTACGGGCAGACGATTGCCCAGAGCAGCCACAAGACCGGCATCGCCGATGCCTGCGTGAGCTGTCATATGTACAAGCCGATCGGCGCCCAGGTCGGAGGCCACACCTTCTGGGTCGCGGAGACGATTGACGGGGAGCCCGAGATGAACGTCGGCGCCTGCACGGGTTGCCACGCGGGCGCGGACACCTTCAACCTCACGGCCTTGTCCGATTACGACGGGGACGGTACGACCGAAGGGTTGCAGGACGAGTTCGATGGGCTCCTCGGGCAGCTTCGCGCCGCTCTCGTCGGGCTTGGTCTGATCGGAGCGGCCGGGACCCCCGAAGAGGACCTCTCCACTTCCGGGATACGCACGGCCGTCGAGGCGGGCGCGATCTACAACTTCCGCCTCGCCATTTCCGACGGAAGCCGGGGCGTGCACAACCCCGCGTACATCCTCGGCCTGCTGCAGGTCACGCTCGATCAGCTGGAAGCTCTGCCGCCGAAGAAGCCGGCCTAGAGCCAAGGCTCGCATCCGCGGCCGTCCCCGCGAAACATGGGGGCGCGTCGCAACGAAGAAGGGTCCGGTCCGCGAGGACCGGACCCTCTGTTTCGAGGTGAGCCGGGCGCACGCGGCTCTATCGATAGATCGCCTTGATGCCGCCCCACGTCGTCCCCTCGACCGATGTGGGCTGGGGGCAAACGACCGGATCGCAGCTCGACCACTCGGGATGCCAGGCGCTCGGCGGGCGGCATTCGCTCTCGAGGGTCAGCGTGCAGTTGCCCAAGAGGTCGCAGCAGGCCGCTTCGACGGGGGGCGGCGCACAGGGATTCTCGGGCGTGCACGCCGCGCCTGGGATCCAGTACGGCAGGGGACACTCGCTCTCGACGACGAAGGTGCAGCCGCCCGTCTCGGGGTTGCAGCAAGCTCCCTTGGGCGGTGGCTGCGGACAAGGATTGGGATCGCAGAGCGTCCAGTCGCCGTGCCAAATCGCGGGAGAGACGCAAGCGACCTCGCAGGTGAGGGCGCAACTCCCGTCCGGCGAGCAACACGCGCCGTTCGGCGGCACGGGGCCAGGGTAGAAGGCGACGCCGAAGAACGATAGGTGATCGGGGTTCGAGATGTGCACCGAGAACCATGCCGTTTCTCCAGGCACCACAGGATCGGCGCAGTAGAAGAGGTCGATCGTCGCGCCGACCACCCCGTTGTCGATTTTCCACAGGAGGCCTGATTGCGAGCTGGTCGGGTCCTCGCCCCCCGCCGCCGCATCGAGGAAGCTCACGTTGGAGATGTCCAATGTGCCTATCGGGTCGAAGATCTTGAAGTGGAATGCTCCCCACGGCTCGGTTCCGGAGTTCGTGACCACTACGGTGTAGTTGCCGCGCTCGGGTGTTCCTGGATCATACGTGGTGAAGACGGTGTAATCGGGTCCCGTCCCGCCGATCTCGCCGATCCACGAGCGGGCGTGGACGGGTGCGAGCGGCAGTGACGAGAACGCCGTCGCGGCCAGGGCGATGACGAGCGCGATCAACAAAGGCCGGCCAACGGGCGACGGTCGATCGCTTCCCATCCGGGATCCTATGCGCATACAGTTCTCCCTCTATGTTCACCGACCCGGGACGGAGTGGATCGGATCATTGTTCGTCGTGCCGTTGCCGGAATCCGGATCCCATCGCGCCGGGCCACGGGAGCCGCGACGCACCTGATGGAAAACTGATGATTATCAGGCGGGGGGCGGGCGGTGGCAAACAGGATTTTCTGACGATTCCGCACGGATTCTCTCTGCTTTCCTAATGATCCCAGCCTCGGGATTGCCGTGGGTGGGGATCAAGTAAAAGAGGGAGCCATCCTGCCGGACGGCCCCCTCTTCCTGTGCGAAGCGGCTATCTTACCGGTACGTCGACTTGATCTGACCCCACGTCGTGCTTCTCGCCGGCACCGGAGGCGGGCAGAAGTTCGGCTCGCAACTCGTCCACTCCGGATGCCAAACGTCCGGCGCGAGGCACTCCGCCTCGGTCGTCACCGTGCAGTTACCCTGGGGATCGCAGCACGCGCCGGTCGGGATGGGCGGCGGGCAGGGGTTGTTGGGCAGACATGTCACGCCGCTGATGAAAGTCCAGCCCAACGGGCACTGGCCCGGCTGAACATACGTGCAGCTACCCGTGGCGGGGTCGCAGCAGGCGCCCGGCTGCGGACACGGATTGATCGGCTCGCAGGTCGCGCCGACGATCCAGCTCAGATGCTCGGCCGCGGCCATGCACGCCGCCTCAGTCAGAACCTCGCAGTGCCCGTCGAGGAAGCAGCAGGCACCGGTTGGCGGGGGAACGGGGCACGTTTCGGGCGCGCAGATCGTGTCCGGACCGAGCCACGTGAAGCCGCACGCCGCCTGGGTCGTGATCGTGCAGTTGCCCGTTAGGAAGTCACAGCAGGCGCCCATCGGCTGCGGGCAGAGGTTCGGATCGCAACTCGTCCACTCGCCGTGCCAAACGTTGGGGGGCAGGCAGTCGTGAACGCAGGTCAGTGTGCACGATCCGTCCGGATGGCAGCATGCGCCCGTGGGCGGAACCGGCGTCGGGTAGAAGAGCACGCCGAAGAACGACAGGTGGTCGGGGTTCGCCGTGTAGACCATGAAGGTCGCGGTCTCGCCCGGCATCACCGGGTCGCTGCAGAAGTAGAGATCGATGGTCGCCCCGACGACGACGTTGTTGATGACCCACGTGAGTCCCGTCTGCGAGCTGGTGGGATCCAAGCCACCCATGCTCATGTCCTGGAATTCGACGTTCGAGATGTCCTGGCCGCCGATCGGATCGAAGATCCCGAAATGGAAGTCGCCCCACGGCGACGATCCAGTGTTCGTGACGGTGACGGTGAAGGGACCCTTGAAGGGATCGAAATCCTCGTGGACAGTCTGGACGGTACCGGTAGGTCCGACTTCCCCGATGCTGCCGGTCCAGTTTCCGGGATGAAGCGCAGGCGAGACGCTTGGAAGGGCGGCGATCGCCATGGCCGCGCACACGGCGACCCACAGAAGCCGTGACCCTGAGACGTGCATCAATCCGTGGCCGACCTCGTTACCATTTTGCATAAGTGTCTTCCCTTCTCTGGCGGTGCGCTTGACAGGCCAACTGATGAACCATCGAACGTTGCCGCGCCGCGCGTGTCACGATCCCAAACGAGCCGCGATCTAGAGAACACTCAACTGCCCGAGGTGAATGATGCTAGAAAAGCGGACGCCGATCAACCCTGTAACCGACTATTCAGTAACGAATTACGACGGATTCGCTGTAGGTGTTTGGCCTGCTCGTGTAGGACGAACACGCACGTTCCATGCCTGCAACGCCTGCCCAACTTATTGCTGACGGTCTGATTGCAGGTCCAGACGGGTCTACGGCGATGGCGCCCGCTGGATGACCCCTGGGTGCCCGTGGGCGCGCGCGAGCGGGGCGCGCTCGCGCGCGCACGATGCTCGTTCGTGGATGTAGACAAACCTGGCTAGTCGACGAGACGGTGCAGGATAGCGTACCGGGTGACCTCCGCATTGTGCCGGAGCTCGAGCTTCTGAAGGATGCGGCTGCGGAAGGTGCTCACGGTCTTGACCGAAAGCGAAAGCTCGCGCGCGATGTCGCCCACGCTCTTCCCGGAGGAGATCAGACACATCACCTGGAACTCTCGATTCGAGAGCCGCTCGTGGGGGAGCTTCGGCGAGAGACGATCGACCCGCGAGGCCAAGCTGCTCGCCACGGCCGAAGAGACATATCGCCTCCCCTTGGCAACGGTCCGGATCGCCGCGACCAGATCCGACGGCGGGCTCGTCTTCTGGATGTAGCCCGATGCTCCGGCGCTCAGCGCGCGAACGGCGTACTGGTCTTCAGGATGGATGCTGAGGACGAGTATCGGGAGATACGGGTTCTGTTTCCGGACCAGCTTCAGTGTCTCGATCCCAGAGGAACCGGGCATCGAAAGGTCCAGTAGAACGATGTCCCACGCGCCCTGCGAGGCCATGGCCAACGTCTCGGGCCCATCGGTGGCTTCCCCCGTGACCGAGATGTCTTCCGTGTCCGCAAGGATCCGCTTGATCCCCTCGCGGACCACGGCATGATCGTCTGCGATCAGAACACGGATCATGATGCCGTTCTAGGTTCCTTCCTGGAGCGGGCGCCGCAGGGGCATGCGCACGATCACCGTCGTCCCGCGCCGCGGGCGTGCGGTGACGGTCACCTTTCCTCCCCAGCGTAGGGCGCGTTCGCGCATCCCCACAAGTCCGAACGCGCGCATTTCCTCGATGTGTTCCCGTTTGAACCCGATCCCATTGTCCATCACCTCAAGAAGAAGCGACCTTTGGGTGAGCTTCATGCTGACGATGACCTTCGTGGCCCGCGCGTGCCGGGAGATGTTCGTCAGGCTCTCCTGCAGAATCCTGAAGACATCGGTAGCCATCTCGTCCGGGAGCCGCACGGAGGAAGGGTGCGGGCCTATGGTGCACTGGATGCCGGTCCGTGACTCGAACTGGCGGATCTGCCACTCGATGGCGGCGATCAAGCCGAAGTCGTCCAGAAGCGTGGGCCTCAGGTCGGAGCAGATTCTCTTGATGGATTGGACCGTCGCCTCCACGAGAGAGCACATCGACTCAATCCGCGTCCGCTCGGCGACCGGCCGCCCGCCGAAGCGGCTCTGCAACCAGTGCAAATCCATCTTGAGCGCGGTCAGTGTTTGGCCGAGATCGTCGTGCAGTTCGCGGGCGATCCGCGTGCGTTCGTCCTCTCGAATCGACTGGATGTGGTGGGTAAGGCGACGCAGGTTGGCCGCCAGGACCCTGTGGTGCTCTTCGCTCTCGCGAAGAGACGATTCGAGTCTCTTGAGATCGGTGATGTCCACCATCGTCCCCTGAATGATCGTCAACTTCCCTCGATCATCGGGAACGAGGCTCACGTTCTCGAGGATGTCGAGCGGCGATCCGTCCTTGCGCCGCAAACGCAGCTCGCAGCTCCGCAGGACCTTCCTCTTCTTGAGGCGTGCGATGAAACCCCGGCGGTCGGCCTCCTCGATGTAGAGCTCGGAGGCCGGGCGGGAGAGGAGTTCCCGGGGCGAGGAGTAGCCGAACATCCGGGCCATCGAATCGTTGCACTCCAGGATCTTGCCATCGAGGGTCGTGCGGTAGACGCCGGCGAGGTTCAACTCGAAGAGCTCGCGGTATCGCTGTAGGGATCGGCGCGGGGGCACCTTCTTCAGTTCCCGTACCATCACGACACCTCCGGAAACGTGCGATCTGTGCGCGCCGCCGCGGAGGGCGTCCCCATCGTGGCCAGATCAAATGGTCCGCCCTCCCCGGTGCGGCCAGTGGCGAAGACGCGGATCGCAGCGTCTCCTTCGACGGGGCATCGGAACTCGCAGATTCCGCACCCCACGCAGAGGTGCGGATCGACGCGGGGGCGGCGGACCTTCCGGATCGCTCGATCGAACCCGCGCACTTCGGCGTCGTCCAGCAGGATCGCCTTCGGAGAGGTCGGGCAGTGTTCCTCGCAGACGATGCAGGGTGTCGCGTAGGCGAAGGGGAGGCAACGGGAGGTGTCGACGAAAACGAGTCCCAGAACGGTCGTTTTCTTCTGTTCCATCGTGAGGCGCGAGATCGCGCCCGTGGGGCAGACCTGACCGCAGAGCGTACAGTTGTATTCGCAGTATCCGATTGCCGGACGGAGAACCGGGGTCCAGAGAGCGGCCGGACCGGCTTCCATGCCCATCGGATGGAGCCCATTCGCGGGGCAGACCTTCATGCACTCCCCGCAGCGGATGCAGCGATCGAGAAATGACTCTTCGGACGCGGCGCCCGGGGGCCGGATCAGCCGATCGCCCGGGAATGCGCGGGATGGCGAGGTCCGCCCGAGCGGGCCCGATACGAGGCCCAATCCGATGCCGACGAGGAGCCGCCGCCGTCCGATGTCGAGATTCCCCGACGCTGACGCCGCCGGGAGTCTTGCGGTCTCCCGTCTGCGGGAATTGAAAAGGTCAAGGATCCGCGGCCTTCCGACCATGAAGGTGAGCCCGCCTCTTCTGCACGAGGAGGTGCAGTTGCCGCAGACGAAGCATTCGGATGGGCGCCATCCGCCGAGCGTGTCGGGATCGGCCGCGCCCTGGCAATGGAAGGCGCAGATCGTGCAGCCGGAGCAGTCGCTTTCGCTCTGGCGGAGGCGCAGAGCACCCCCCTGCGCCACGATGCCGAGTAGCCCGCCCAGGGGACAAAGCACCCTGCACCAGAAACGGCGGCGCGCCCAAGAGAGCGATAGGAGAACGATGAGCAGGCCCCCGATGAGGGCGCCCTGCTCGAAATGAGGCGCGCGCGGCGCGAGCGCCCGATCGCGAACCCATCCATAAGCAGGCTCGCTCACCCCCGAAAACGGCGTCGCGGCGAGCGCGGCCGCGGCGGATCGGACCATCCATTCGGTGGGCGGCCCCCAGCCGACGGCGAGTCCCCGGATGGTGAGGCAGAGCGGATCGAGGATGCCCGTCCATAGACTTCCCGAGAAAGCTCCGGCGAGGACGAAGGCGAACACCAGATACTTCCATCTCTGCGACTGACGCCATCCGTCGGCGTCCTTCTCCTCGCGCCGGCGGCGCAGAAGGCGCCCCGTGATCTGGCTCATCGTTCCGAGTGGGCAGACCCAGCCGCAGAAGAACCTGCCGAACACGAGGGTCAGGATGATCGTGATCAGAGAGAGCGCCATCAGCCCGTGCAGCGCGCCGGTGCGTAGCCATGTCGACAGGCCGACAAGGGGATCGATCTCGAGGAAAATCCGAACCGGCGGACCGAGCTGATCCTCTCCGGTGCCGAGGGTCCGGACCAAGAGATAGAGGAAGAGCAGAAGAAAGCCGAGCTGCAGGGGGATTCGCAGGCGTCGCAGCATATCGGCGTCTCAGCCTTCCCGGATCATGACATGCGCGCCGTCCATCGAGAGGCCCTTCCGATGGCCGCGACACCTGCCCGTCGCCTTCAACTTGCCGGCACCTCGATCGACTTCTCCTCGATCGGATCCCAGCGCGACCTGCCCAGGCCGCGCGATGCGGCGTAGGAGATGTGCCGCATCGACTGCGGTTCACGGTCGTAAAGCATGACGGCACGGGCCTCGGCCGCGACCGGATCGGCCGAAGCGATCACCGTGTCGAGACGGCGCACGTCCGACAGGCTTCCGCCCTGCGGTCCTCCGCGCAACAGGATCCGCACGGCATCGATCACGGTAAGTTTCGGGCGGAAGAAGGCTGCCAGGTCGACGATGGAGGTGTCGAGGTCCTGGTGGAGGCGGTTTCGGTTGCCCGCGATCGCGCCGAGCCAGTTCTTCATTCCGAGGGTCAGGTCTGCGAGGCCGTGATGCTTTGCTACGGGGACGTTGATCAGGACGTCCTGTTCGACGAAAGCGGGGTGGACCAGCCACTCCTTCAGGAGTTCCCCCTTGATCGCCATCTTCCTCGTCCGGTCTTCATCGAAAAACTCGATCCTGCCGCCCGCTTTCTTCACGGTATCGGATATCCCGGAGCGTGCGTAGCAGCGCCTCGGGTCGTTGCACGGATTGTCCATGACCAGCACCGATGCGGCGCCGGCGGCGATGCAGAGCGAGACCAGGGCGCCCACGACCTCTGGGTTGGTATTGGCAGCCTGTTCGGGGGTCCGGTCCCAGCCGATGTTGGGCTTGATCACGACCTTGGCGCCTTGATGGACGAACCGGGACATCCCGCCGAGCGCTTCGATCGAGGCGCGCGTGATCGCATCTGGCGAGGGGCCGTGCGCGACCGAAAGCAACGGAAGGGACGCGGGTGCGGGTTCCGCCAGGCCGAGCGCGCGCGCGAGCGGTAGGGTCATCCCGGCGGCCATGCCGCCGCCGGCGAGATGCAGGAACGTGCGGCGCTGCATTCGAATCTCCTCTGCAATCGTCCGCCGCAACGCTACGCAAGCGCGGCGCGGGATGTCAACGGTCTTGCCTTCTGGTGCGGTCTTGCCTTCTGGTAAGCTTACCGCCATGCAGTCGTCACAGAACGGCAAACCGAACGGCGGGTCCAATGGCGCGGGCCACCAGGTCCGCCAGATTGGGTGGCTGCTCGCCTGGGCGGTCGTTTTCTGCGACATCGGGACCAGCGTCTATTATGTGCCGGGCATCCTGTACCACCACGTCGGGAACCTCGCCCCGTTCTTCGTCCTGCTCGCGACCGGAGGGTTCCTGCTTCTCGCGCAAAAATACGGGGAGGTCTCTTGGAGGAATCCCGAAGGAGGCGGCGTTGTCACCGTCGCGCGCAAGGCCTTCGGAAGCTGGTGGGGGGCCGTCGGCGGGATCCTGATCACGATCGACTACTTCCTCACATCCGCGATCTCCTCCGTCTCGGGGTTCGCGTACCTGAGCTCCGTGATCCCGGCGCTGCGCCCGCACGTGGAGCTGCTCGCCTGCGCGGGGATCGTCCTTCTTTGTCTCCTGAATATCATCGGGATTCGCGAGAGCGCCTCGGTCGCCCTCGCGTTCGCCGGCGCCTCGCTGCTCGCGAACGTGGCCGTGATCGTCGTTGCCGCATTCGGATTGGGACCCCATGAGATCGCCGTGATCAAGCACGCGGCGGTGGAGTTTCGGGGCCTCCCTTTCCACATGATCCTTGTCGGTTTCGCGGGATCGTGGCTCGCCTTCTCGGGGCTCGAGAGCATCAGCCAGTTGTCGCCGGCGTTGAAGCTGCCGACACGCAAGACGGTCCGCTATGCGATGTGGGCGGTCGTCGGCACGGTCTTGCTTACCTCGCCCACCCTGACCGCACTCTCGATCGCCGTGATCCCGGACTCGATGAAGTCGGCCGCGACCGACAGTTTCATCTCGGATCTCGCCCTGGTCCGTTCCGGACCCCTGATGCAGGTCTCTGTGGTCGCGGCCGCCTCGGCCCTGCTGCTCTTCGCTGCGAACACCGCGATGATCGGCGGCTACCACGTTTTCCTCGCCCTCTCGCGCGACCGATTCTTCCCGAGGCTCTTCGCGAAGCGGAACGTGCGGTTTTCGACGCCGCACTGGGCGATCCTGATCACGACGGTCGTCCCTCTTGCGACGATTCTGATCACCCGCGGCAAGCTGACCCTGCTGGGCGACATGTACTCGTTCGGCCTTCTCGGGGCGTTCACGTTCACGTCCCTGGGGCTTGATGTGATCCGATGGCGCGAGCGGCAGCGGGGATGGCTTTTCTGGGTCGGGACGGTCACGACGCTGGTGGTGGCGGTCTCGTGGGCGACCAACATCATCATGAAGCCGCTCGCGACGATCTACGGCGGGACCCTCACCGTCGTCGGGCTCGTCGCGGCGTTCAGCATACGGCACGATTGGATCGTCCACGCGGTGAATCGGATTCCGGTGATCGGGCGGCGGGCGGCGCTCCTTCGGGCCAGGACGGAGCTCGCCGTCGAGGAAGAGCAGGAGATCATCTCGATTCCTTCGGCGATCGCCATGCGCACCCTCTACCCCTCAACGACCCTGGTGGCCGTCCTCAACTACAACCAGAAGCTGATGGACGAGGCGATCCGAAGGGTGAAGGGACAGAAGGAGCACGCCCTCTATCTGATTTCGGTGACCGAGTGGCCGGGCCTCTTCTCGGGCGCGGAGACGCGGCCGGCGCAGGATGTCGTCCAGGCGATGAACGAGATGGGGCGCCACGCCCAGGACGAGGGAGTTTTTGTGATTCCGATCTGGGCGATCAGCGACAACGCCGCGCGCACGATCGCAGACGCAGCCCGAAGCCTGGGCTGCGACGCGGTCATGCTCGGGGTGAGCCAGAGGAGCGCGATCTACCACATGCTGCGCGGCAATGTGCTGCGGGGGCTTACCCGGTTCCTCCCCGAGAGCTACAGGATCATCACGGTCGCGTAGCCCGCATTTCTCACCAGCATTCTGCTGCAACGGCGCGTACGCCACACCTGCTGCGCCGCGCTCGCTCGGCCT